>JBKJTB010000430.1:0-17079 GCA_046594305.1 Devosia sp.
GGCTGGCCATTGGGCATGAAGATCACGCAGTCGGGGCGCGAGTTGTTGGACAGCGTGTACTGGAAAGCGAAGCCGCCGATGGGCAGCCCGTCGGTGACGATCGTCTCCATACGGCCCTGACCAAAGGCGCCGCGGGTCTGCTTGTTGGAAAGGATCGATTGCAGCGACACGACGTCCTTCGACAGCGTCG
The DNA here is from genome assembly GCA_046594305.1 of Devosia sp. GTDB lineage: Bacteria > Pseudomonadota > Alphaproteobacteria > Rhizobiales > Devosiaceae > Devosia_A. The sequence goes on from JBKJTB010000430.1 coordinate 191, forward strand.
TGATGTTGGCCTGCGCCCGGTCGATCACCGCTAGGCGCTCGGCGAGCTTGCCCAGCGATTCCTCGGACTTCTGGCTGGTGGCCTCGATCGCCTGGCCGACGCGCTGGCCCTGGGTATCGAGCCGCTCGCTGACCAAACGAGCGAAATCGGCCTGCCGCGTGGTGAAGATCTCGGCCATGGTCTGCATGCGGCCGCTCATTTCGGACTGCCGCTGCATGACTTCGGCGAGATGGCGCTCGGCCTCGCGGGCGCGCGATTCCGCCAACATGGCGGCCGCGGCGCGGGCCTCGGCCTCCGTCGCGCGCTGCTTGTTGGCACGGACGGACATGACGACGAGGACGAGCAGCAGCACCGCGAAAACCGCGGCGGCGGCATAGAGCGCGATTTCCAGCGTGACCGGAAACCCGCCGAGCGAAAACAGAAGCTTGTCCATGGGCCTGAGAGTAGCCGATTCGGCTTAACAAGTTCTCGTATTGTTCACGCCCGGTCAACAGCAGGTTGACCCATGCCCGCGAGATACCATATTGGACCCCGAACTCCCCGAAAGGCCGACCCTTCCCATGGCGAAACGCGAAATCCTTGTGCTGCCCGATGCGCGCCTGCGGGCCATCGCCGAACCGATCGCCAAGGTGGACGAGTCGATCAAAAAGCTCGCCAAGGACATGCTCGACACGATGTACGACGCGCCCGGCATCGGGCTTGCCGCGCCGCAGATCGGCGAAATGAAGCGCATCGTGGTGATGGACCTCGCCAAGGACGGCGAAAAGCCCGACCCGATCGTGATGATCAATCCGGAGATTCTGAAGTATTCCGAGGAGACGATCACCACCGAGGAGGGGTGCCTGTCGATCCCCGAGATCTATTACGACGTCGAGCGCCCGGCCGAGATCACGGTCAAATACACTGACCTCGATGGCAAGGACGTGGAGCGCGAGGCCAAGGACCGGCTGGCGATCTGCATCCAGCACGAGCTCGATCACCTCGATGGCGTGCTCTACATCGACTATCTGTCGCGGCTGAAGCGCGACCGGGTCATCAAGAAGTTCCAGAAGGCGGAGAAGCTCGCAAAGAAGGCGAGCTGATCGAGCGAATAGCGAATGGCGAGTAGCCAATAGGCATTCCCCGTCTTCCATTCGCTGTTCGCTATTCGCCCCGTGGAGTGACGCTTGAGAATTATCTTCATGGGCACGCCGGAGTTCGCGGTGCCCACGCTCACCGAGATCGTTTCGTCCGGCCACGAGGTGGTGGCGGTCTATACGCGTGCGCCAAAACCGGCGGGGCGCGGGCAGGCGGAGCGCAAGTCGCCGGTGCATGAGGCGGCCGAAGGTTTCGGCATTCCGGTGATGACGCCCAAATCGCTGCGCGGCGAGGCCGAGCAGATCGCCTTCGACGCATTCGATGCCGATCTCGGCGTCGTCGTCGCCTATGGGCTGATCCTGCCCAAGCCGATCCTCGATGCCCCGCGGCTGGGTTGCCTCAATCTCCACGGCTCGCTGCTGCCGCGCTGGCGCGGCGCCGCGCCGATCCAGCGCGCGGTGCTGGCAGGCGATGCGCGCACCGGCGTGATGGTGATGCAGATGGACGAGGGGCTCGACACCGGCCCCGTCGCGCTGATCGACGAGATGCCGATCGGGCCGGACATGACGAGTGGCGAGGTGCACGACAAGATGATGCGGGTGGGCGCCGATCTGCTGGGCCGCGCGCTGGCGGCGCTCGAGCGCGGCTCGCTGACTTTTACGCCGCAGCGGGAGGAGGGGCTGACCTACGCGCACAAGATCGAGAAGGCCGAGGCCCGCATCGACTGGTCGCGCCCGGCGGCGGAGGTGCACAATTTGATCCGCGGCATGTCGCCGTTTCCGGGGGCGTGGTTCGAGTTGGAGCTTGGCGGGCAGATGACGCGGGTCAAGGTGCTGCGCTCGACGCTGGGCAGCGGCAGCGGCGCGCCGGGGACGATTTTGCCGGAGCTGACGATTGCCTGTGGCGACGGCGCGGTGCGGCTGGTCACGGTGCAGCGCGAGGGCAAGGCGGCGATGGATGCGCCGACGTTTTTGCGCGGGTCTGGGGTGATGCCAGTGGTTGTCCGTTGAGCTGCAAACCTCCACCGAGTCATTCCCGCGAAAGCGGGAATCTCCGTTTGCGGGGCGGGGTTGATCGCGCTGCCGGGACGAGCCGGGCGACGCCCGGCCCGCACATTGTGCCTCAAGCGAATTCGGCCAACAGAGATTCCCGCTTTCGCGGGAATGACCCGGTGGGTGGGTGTGACCTGGTGGGTGGGAACTAAAAATGCCCCGCTATCGCCTGACCCTCGAATACGATGGAACACCGTTCTCCGGCTGGCAGCGGCAGGCGGATCAGCCGAGCGTGCAGCAGGTGATCGAGGCGGCCATCGAGAAGATGAGCGGCGAGCAAGTCACCATCCAGGCGGCCGGGCGCACCGATGCGGGTGTGCATGCGCTGGGGCAGGTGGTGAGCTTCGATCTGAGCCGCGAGTGGGAGCCGTTCCGCATTCGCGAGGCGCTGAACTTTCACACCAAACCGCACCCGGTGGCGGTGATCGAGGCCGCGGCGGTGCCCGATAGTTTCGAGGCGCGCTTCTCCGCGATTGCACGACACTACGAGTACCGCATACTCAACCGGCGGAGCCGACCGGCGCTGGAGGATTGGCGCGTCTGGCACTGCCCAATCGAACTCGATGCCGATGCCATGCATGCGGCGGCGCAATTGATAACAGGCAACCACGATTTCACGACGTTCCGTGCCGCCGATTGCCAGGCGAAATCGCCCGACAAGACGCTCGACCGGCTCGACGTCAGCCGCGAGGGCGAGATGGTGGTGGTGCGGGCGAGCGCGCGCAGCTTCCTCCATTCGCAGGTCCGCTCGATGGTGGGGTCATTGAAACTCGTCGGCGACGGCAAATGGCTGCCGCGCGACATGCGCGCCGCGCTCGATGCGCGCGACCGCGCACGCTGCGGACCGCTGGCGCCGCCCGATGGATTGTATCTGGTGCGCGTCGACTACTGAACGACGGCCGCGGCCGCGTCAGCGACTTCCGCTGGCATCGGGAACAGGAAGCCGAGCACCACGAGCCCGATCGCGACGCCCACCAGTTGCGCGACGAGAAACATGGCGATCTGCAGTGGCGGCAGGGTGACGATCAGCCGGGCGATGTTGACCTCGACGAGGAGGACGACGACGCCGAGCACGATCAGCGTGAAATCGTTGGCGAAGCCGGCGGCCGCGAGCGCCGCGGAAATCAGCGTCAGGAAGAACGTCGCCCAATTGTCGGCGACGAGATAGGGCACCAGCCCATCCATCCGGCCGACCTGCCGCAGCACGATCACCGAGCAACCGACCTGCAGCACGAACAGCAGCGCCACCGTCGCGATGCCGCGCGCGATGCTTTCCTGCTCGCTGCCGAGGATGATCGGCAGCACGGCATTGAGCGCCGTGACCAGCAGCAGCGCGATGAAGCTGCCGGCAAGGCCGCGCTGGCCGAGGTCGAAATAGCTGCCCGCCTGCCGGTCGCCCGTGAGCAGGCCGATCACGCCACGGCCGGCGGCCATCATCTCTTCGATGAATGTCGATTGCTGCGCCACGCGGGGAAATCCGTCAGGCAGGGGAAGGGATTACGAGGAACAGCATGTAGAGAGCGTTGGGCACGACGACAAGGACCATCAGGCAAAGCAATGAAAATGCGATGGCAATGCCGTTGCGCATGCCGCCCAGCACCACCCCGGCGCGCCAGATCAGCAAAGCGAGGGCGAGGACGGCGATGAGCTGCACATTGGGTCCGAGCAGCACCAGCGGGATGGCGAGGATCTGCACCAGCGCCATGAAATAGACGATGGGCACGAACAGCTGCGTCATCGGTACATTGAGTTTGAGGAAGTGGAGGCTGAGGACCGTCGCCACAGCGAGCGCGGCGACGGTCACGCCCTGGATCAGGAGGCCGATCGCCACCTGCTCGACGCTAGGCATGCCGACCGCCACCGACTGCGCCGCGGCCGACAGGATCAACGCCAGCACGAACCAGCCGAGCGCGATGATAAGGCCCGCCAGCGTCGGGTTGAACTGGCTGGCCGCCTCGGGCTTGCCGGCGACGGTCAGTGCAAGGCCGCGCCAGGCTAGCGTGAGGTCGGTGACCGGGTTCAAACGAGCAACCGTCCCGAGGGCAGCATGAAGAGGAGGAAGCCGGCGCCGATGAAACCCACGACGACGAGCAGGCCGATGACGATGGCGGGGACCCAGCCGAGCTTGAGAAAACCCTTGGCGGCGAGGAACGTCACCGCGAACAGGAGGCCGATGATGAAACCCGACTGGCCGGTGCCGAAGCTCGCGAGGACGGCGCTCACCACCTGCAACACCGCCAGCGCGATGCCGAGAAAGAGGAATGCGGCGGGCAGCCGGTTCATGTTGCCGGTGATCATGGCGCCGATCCAGAACAGGATGAACGGCACGATCAGCGCGCCGAACGCGACGATGCTCAAATCGCGGATGAGCGTTGCATCGAGCCGCCCTTCGCCGGGCCAGAAGATCAGCACCAGTTGCGCAGCGATGAGAATGGCGACGCCGATGAGGCCAAAGCCCCAGCCGATCTGCTCGGTCTCGTCGACCTCGCCGTCCTTGAACTTGCGGTTGCTGCCGACGGCGAAGGCGGTTCCGAGCGCCCGTCCAAAATCCATCAGCTTCCCCCGAGGTAGCGTTGAATGAACGCGGCGTAGAGCGACGTCAGCGCGCGCACATCGGCGAGCGGCACACACTCGTCGGCCTTGTGCATGGTTGGGCCGGGCAGGCCGCATTCGACCACCGGACAATATTGCGCGACGAACCGGGCATCGGACGTGCCGCCACCGGTCGAGAGTTCCGGGCGTGCGCCGGTCTGGGCTTCGATCACCTGCGTGAGAAGATCGACCGCGCCCGAGGTCGGCGACAGGAATGATCGCGAATGGGCTTTGCCTACGAACTCTATATTCGTCCCCTCGTCGTCCTGGCTCTCGATGCCGTCGCGGATCGCCGCCTCGAGCCCCTCGGGCGTCCACAAATCGTTGTAGCGAACATTGAAGACCATGTGCACGGCGGCTGGAATGACGTTCGACACTTTGTTGCCGACATCCACCGTGACGAATTCGAGATTGGATGCCGGGAAGTGTTCATTGCCGTCGTCGAGGGTGCCTGAGAGCGCCGAGATGAGCGTTGCCGCGACAGGTATCGGGTTCAGCGCCTTGTGGGGATGGGCCACGTGCCCCTGCGTGCCGGTGACGGTGACGGTGCCATTGAACGACCCGCGCCGCCCGATCTTGATCGAGTCGCCGACCCGAGCCGTCGCGCTTGGTTCCCCCACGATGGCGAAATCGAAACGATGACCCTGCTCGGCGGCCCAGGCCAAAAGCTTGGCCGTGCCATTGATGCTCTCTGCCTCTTCGTCATTGGTGATGGCGATGGAGATGCGGCCGGTCGCAGGCGCCGACGCGACTGCTGCGACGAAGGCAGCGACGCCCGACTTCATGTCGACCGCACCGCGCCCGTACATCACCTCGTCGACGATCTCGGCGCCGAACGGATCGTGCGCCCACAGCGCGCGGTCGCCGGGCGGCACCACGTCGGTGTGGCCGTTGAAGAGAAGGTGCGGACCCGAATTGCCGCGGGTGGCGAACAGATTGTCGACGGGGTAGGTCCCGCCGTCGCCCTCGAAGCGCAGCCTCGTCACGGTGAAGCCGAGCGGCGTCAGCGCCCGTTCGAGCACATCGAGAACGCCGGCCTCGGTGGGTGTCACCGAGGCGCAGCGGATGAGGTCGGCAAGCAAGGTGACGGGATCGGCCGCCGGTGATGAGGTCGCCATATCCCGTCCTGAGTTCAGCCCTGCAGCGGGTCTGGGCCGTAGGAGTTCGGTCCCACGGTCCCCTTGAGGAAGCCCAACTGGACCAGCATGTAGATGGCGTAGATCAGGAAGATCACGCTGATGACCATACCGATCGTATTGGTGGCGCTGACCAGACCCAGTGCCTGCGCCAGACTGAACAGCAGGCTGAAAACGATCAGCCCGATGGCGTCGTAGCCATTGTTGCCGCGGTCGTGCCGGCGCTTCACGCTGAGCGCGATGTAGGGATAGGCAGTGATGAGACCAAGGATCAGGCCGATCCAGGCCTGCTTCTGCGCGAAGGCCATCATGACCGCGGGGTTCATGAGCTGTTCGAGGCTCGGCATCCCGCCGCCCATGACCGCGCCGAGAATGAAGTTCAAGACGATCCCCACCACGATGATGACGACCACGCCGATCCACCAAGCCTGACGCCCGATGCGACCGTCCATGCCGGTGAAGTTGCCAATCAAATTGTTCAATGTCTTCTCCCATGCAGCGCCAAGGCACGGACCTGCCCCTCAGCAGCCGGCCGGCGCGCGCAAGCTTAGTAGAGTCGGAGTGAGGCGGGAAGCGGGTTCTAGTCGGGCCGCGGCACGGCGCCGTAGCGGTTTTCACCGGGATTTCCGGGGAGGATCACCAGCACGGCGAACAGATAGACCCCGCCCAGAACCAGCGCCGCGTCGAGATAGCCCACGATATCGGGTGCGTCGGCGAAGGTGTGGATGATGACGGACGCGAGCAGCAAAATCTGCCAGATCACCGCATCGACGCTGCTCCTGCCGCGATCGTGCCGGCGGCGCGCCGTGAGATCGGTCCACACGATCATGCCGACAAGGCTGAGCCCGAGCACCGCATAGGGATGGAGGCCCACATAGGCGAAATGCAGCACGGTCGGCGGCTGGGTGACCGCGAATACCGCGTCATAGCTCGTGGGCGCCGTGAATTTTGCAAAAACCAGTCCGGCGATCGCGGCGGCGAACAGCAGCAGATAGCCCGCCGAGTGGCCGATGAACATCGAGCGGCCGATACGCCGGCCATTGGCCTGCTCGGTGAGCGTAACGACCGGCTTTGGTGTGCCTTCCAGTGCGTGCGACATGGGCTCCCCTCCCTCGCGCCCATGTAAGCAAGGGAAGCGTCAGTCGCGCAAGAGCTCGTTGATCGAGGTTTTGCTGCGGGTCTGCTCGTCGACGCGCTTGACGATGACGGCGCAGTAGAGCGAGGGGCCGGGCTGGCCGTTGGGGAGCGGCTTGCCGGGTAGGCCACCCGACACCACCACGGAATAGGGCGGCACGCGGCCGATGAAGATTTCGCCGGTGGCGCGGTCGATGATCTTGGTCGAGGCGCCGAGATAAACGCCCATCGACAGCACCGAGCCCTCGCCGACCACCACGCCCTCGACCACCTCGGAGCGCGCACCGATGAAGCAATTGTCCTCGATGATGGTGGGGCCGGCCTGCATCGGCTCGAGCACGCCGCCGATGCCGACACCGCCCGAGAGGTGGACGTTCTTGCCGATCTGGGCGCAGGAGCCGACCGTGGCCCAGCCGTCGACCATCGAGTTCTCGTCGACGAAGGCGCCGATATTGACGAAGCTCGGCATCAGGATGACGCCGCGCCCGATATGGGAGCCGCGGCGGACGATCGAGCCGGGGACGGCACGGAAGCCGGCATCGCGGAAGCGGTTCTCGCCCCAGCCTTCGAACTTGGACGGCACCTTGTCCCACCAATTGGTGCCGCCGGGCCCCTGGATCACGCTATTGTCGTTGAGGCGGAAGCTCAGCAGCACCGCCTTCTTCAGCCATTGATTGACCACCCAGGCGCCATCGGCGCCCTTGTGCGCGACGCGCGCTTTGCCCGAATCGAGCAGCTCGAGCACGGTGTTGACCGCATCGCGAACCGGCCCCTGCGTTGTGATCGATATCTCCGCCCGCGCCTCCCAGGCGTCGTTGATGGTCTTTTCGAGCTGCGCGTCGGCCATTGTGGAATTCCTGCTGAAACTGGTGGGCATTACTAGTGGGGGAAAGGTCTCGCGCCAACCCCATCCACCACCCCGCGTTCGTCGTGGCCGGGCGAAGACCGGGCCACCCAACCAGCGGCGCAATACTTGCGATATCGCTGGGTCCCCGGGTCAAGCCCGGGGATGACGACTGAGGGGGCGGAGCACGGTGGTAAGTTGGGTCCCGGGTCAAGCCCGGGATGACACCTGAGAGGAGGCGACCCGGGTGGGTCCATTCATCTTTAACCGCGCCCCGCTAGGCTCTCGGTTCAACCGGAGAGTTCCATGGCCTCCCGCCGCCGGCACACCACGACGCCGCTCAGAACGTCCAAAGAGGATGTCGCTGCCGTAAAGCGCGCCCCGCAGACGCCGCAGACGGCTTCGGCCGCCTATCAGCTGGCCTATGCCGATCCCGAGTTTCTGACCTCGGACGACACGCGCGGCGTGCGCTTCCAGCTCGAATATCTGAAGCCCGAATTCACCCTGCGTGAGCGCGGCATCCGCTCGACGGTCGTGCTGTTCGGCGGCGCCCGCATCCCCGAGCCCGGCAAGGCCGCCTGGGCAGCGCGCAACGACATGCAGAAGCGCAATCTCGAGCGGGCCAGCATATATTACGACGAGGCGCGGCTGTTTGCGCAGTACGCCTCGCTCACCTCGGAGGCGCTGGGCTATAAGGACTATGTGGTGGTAACCGGCGGCGGCCCCGGCGTGATGGAGGCCGGCAATCGCGGCGCAGCCGATGTCGGCGCGCCCTCGATCGGCTTCAACATCGTGCTGCCGCACGAGCAGGCGCCCAACCCCTACATCACCCCGGAACTCTGCTTCAATTTCCACTATTTCGCGACGCGCAAGATCCACTTCCTGCTGCGTGCCCGCGCCGTCGCCATCTTCCCCGGCGGTTTCGGCACGCTCGACGAATTCTTCGAGACGCTCACCCTGATCCAGACCGGCCGCATGGAGCGCATCCCGCTGCTGCTGTTTGGAATGGAGTTCTGGAAAAACGTCATCAACTTCGAGGCGCTGGCCGAAGCTGGCACCATCTCACCCGAAGACGTGAATTTGTTCACCGTGGTGGACACGGCCGAAGAGGGCTGGAACGTGGTAAGGCAGCACTACAATTTGCCGGAAGTGAATTTGCGGTGACGGTTGAGGATGCGCGCGTTATCGACATGGTTACGGTCGATCGCGAAACGGGCATGGTTTGGCTGACGATCTCCGATCATTTGCCCTGGGACACGGAGCACGAAGACGAGCATCTGCTAGCGCTACAGGAGAAGATCAACAGCTATGTGGCATTCTTCGAGAGTGGGCAGATTTTCGAGGAAGGCGAAAACCTTCGGGGACGCGAAACGACCATACATGTCGCGATGATGTACTCGCCCAGTGCGAGGGCCTCATGGTTCCTGTCGCGAGCAACGGGCGTCGTTAGAAGCGCCGGACTCGACCTTCGCGTTGAGCATGGATCGGCGAGGTCGGTCCTGAAGCTAAATGACGGTCTTTAGGAACCCCGCCAGATCGTCCGTCACGTGGTGCACATGCGGCCCGGTAGTTCTGCCCAGTTCCCAGCTCTCGACCTGGTCGTGCTCGAAATCTTCCGCGGCGACCACCTGGACCGTCACCATGCCGGTTTCGTGCGGCACCAGTAGGTTCTTTTCGAGATCGTCGAACATCGCGGCGCGCTTCGCATCGACCCCGTGCGCGGCGAAGAATTCTGCGTAGGCTTCGGGCAGGGGCTTGGGCTTGTACTTCATCGAGCGGATATCGAAGATCCCGTCGAACAGATCCGTCGCGCCAACCTGCCTGAGCACCGCCTTGGTGTGCCCGACATCGCCATTGGTGAGGATGAATTTGCGGCCGGGAAGCTGACCGATGGCTTCGGCGAGACCGGGATGCGCCGGTACGCCGGAATAGTCGATGGCGTGCACGGTGTTGAGGAAATGGTCGGGATCGACGCCGTGGTGCAGCATCAGCCCGTGCAGCGTCGTGCCGTGATCGCGGTAGTAGCTCTTCTGCAGCGCGCGGGCCTCGGCATAAGGCAGGCCGGTGACATCGACCATGTAGGTCGAAATCAGCAGGTCGATCTGCGCGAAGAGGTTGCACTCGCGCGGATAGAGCGTGTTGTCGAGGTCGAACACCCAGTCGGTGACGTGTTCGAAATGCGGTTGGACGGAATCGAGCCGGTTCATACGCCGATCATGCCAGAACTTTCGCGCGGCTTCACCGGATGATTTCGCCCCCGGCTCTCCGTCGATACCCTTTGGTCACCCGGCGGGCATAAGAAATACGGCGACTTAATGCCGGCCGGGAGCGTGAGCGTGCAGGACAAGCCGCAGTCCGAGCGGGTGGAATTCGCCAACAGCTTGCGGGGCGTGGCGGCCATCTGCGTGCTCGTCCAGCATTATTTCATCGGCTTCTGGGCGGTCCGGGGCACCATCGGGTCGCTGCTCAACGTGCCGCCACTGGGCGTCGTCGGTTCACCTGCCCTGGGCTGGATCGCGCCGCCGAGCCCCCTGGCGCTGGGCGCCTTCGGCGTCGCGCTGTTCTTTCTGGTCAGCGGCTTCGTGATTCCCTATTCGCTGGCCAAGCTATCGGTCGCCGGCTTTCTCCTCGGGCGCCTGTTCCGCATCTTTCCCGTCTATGCTGCCGGGTTCACCATCACGCTGCTGTCGTTGTGGTGGGTGGGAAGCTACTTCTCGACCAGCAGGTCGTTCGGCGTCGCGCAGATCGTCCTGCACTATCTGCCCGGCCTCCGCGACATCACCCTCACCCCCAGCCTCGATGGCGTGATCTGGACGCTCGATATCGAGGTGAAATTCTATCTCGTCTGCGCTTTGGGCGCGCCCTTGTTCCGGGCGCTCGATCCGCGTGTCCTGTTGCTGGCGCTCGCCGCGGGACTGGCGAGCGCGGCGGCATCGGTCGGGCTCACCGGACTGCCGGCAATGTCTGTCGGCGCCCTGCTGGCGTCAGTCGTCTCAAACGATCTCGCCCACATCGTCTTCATGTTCATTGGAACCGCGGTCTATTTCATCCATATCGGCAAGCTTGCGCGGGCACCGGGTCTGGCTGCGATCCTGGCACTTACACTGACTTATGCCGTCCTGTTGCTGATCGGACCCGATCCGGCCGAAGTGCTCAACGCCTGCAACTACGCGCTGGCCATCGTCGTCTTCTGCCTTGCCTGGGCCTTCCCGAAGATGCTCGGCGCCAACCGCGTCACCGGCTTCTTCGCCTCGATCAGCTATCCGCTTTATGCCGTCCACGCGATCTTTGGCTGGGCGATCCTGCGGGTGCTGTGGGACAAAGGCGTGCCCGTCTGGATCTCGCTCGGTATCGCCAGCAGCCTTGCTATCGCACTCGCCTGGCTGCTGCATGTCATGGTGGAGGTGCCCTCGCACCGGTTCGGCCGAGATCTCAGCCGGCAGCTCGGCCACAGGCAAGCTGCAGTGTCCACGGCGTAATGCCGGTGGCGCGCGCTTCCCGGCGCGCTCCTACTCCTGCTCCTCCTGCCGGTGGCTAAGGCGTTCGCTCTCCTGGGCCCGGCTCTTCTGGTTGAAGCCGCCACTCACATTGTACTCCGGCGCGTCCTTCTCCTTCTTGAGCGGACGGCCGTTGGCAATCTTGCGCGCGATCTCGTGCGCTATCTCTTTGTTCGGAGGAAGTTCGGTGGTGGACATCAGCGCCTCCGGATTGGGTTCCGGATAAACCTTGCGAGTCCGCATTTGGTTTCTCCGCGGCGCGAAATCTCGTATCACGAGTGCAGCTCCCACCCCCGCAACGCATCAGTCCAGGACCGTCATGCTCGAGATTGCCGAGTTCATCACTCCCACCCCGTCGCCGCTGTGGAAGCTGGCCAAGCAGGCAGGGGTCGATCTCGCCGTTGGCGGCTTGCCGACCGACGATCTGCTCGAGGCCGGCGAGCGGCCGTGGGATCTGGGCCCGCTCACACGGCTGAAGCAGCGCTACGAGGCCGGCGGGTTTGCGCCGCGGGTGATCGAGTCGCGGCCGCCGCTCAACAATGCCAAGCGCGGCCTGCCGGGCGGCGAGGCGGAGATCGATACGGTCTGCACGCTGCTCGAGAACATGGGCAAGCTCGGCATCCCGGTCTGGTGCTACGAGTGGATGACCGATTTCAACTGGCTGCGCACCAATATGGCGACGCCCTCGCGCGGCGGCTCGGTGGTGACGAGCTTCGACTATGCCGATGTGACGCCCGAGCCGACCGAGGGCGGGCCGATCAGCGAGGAGAAGCTTTGGGAGACCCTGACGCACTTCCTCGAGCGCGTCGTGCCGGTCGCCAAAAAGGCCGGCGTAAAACTCTCGATGCATCCCGACGATCCGCCGCTCTCGCCGATCCGCGGCGTCGGCCGCATCATGCGCTCGATCGACAATTTCCAGCGGCTGGTCGAGACGGTGCCGAGCGATTTCAATACCATCACGCTGTGCCAGGGCAATTTCACCCTGATGACCGACGATCTGCCGGCGGCGATCCGCAAATTCGGCAAGACGATCACCTTCGTCCATTTCCGCGACGTACGCGGCGTGCCCGAAAAATTCGAGGAGACGTGGCACGATGCGGGCAAGACCGACATGCTGGCCTGCATGAAGGCCTACAGGGACATCGGCTTCGAGGGCGTGCTGCGGCCCGATCACGTGCCGACCGTCGAAGGCGATGACAACACTCACGCCGGCTATTCGAGCTTCGGGCGTCTCTATGCGATCGGCTATATCCGCGGGCTGCGCGAAGCCGTGTACGGCAGCTAAGTCCGGCCGAGGACGCGCTTGGCGAGGTTCTTTGCACGCCGCATCAGGCTGACCGGCGTCTTCTTTTTGTTCCGGCGCTTGTTTTCGAGAGCGGCCAGTTGCTTGGGCGTCTTCGGGCGCACCGGCGGCAGAGGCTTGCCCAAGAGGACATCGCGCTGCTTGAGCGAGCGCCATTTCTGCGGCATCGAATCGTAAACACAGATAAGGCGCCTCGCCCCCGAATTCACCTCGGTGCAGATGTAGGAATAGTTTGGCTCGCGGCCGAACCAGGCCCGCATCTTGGCTTCGTCGACGGGGTCGTGAACGTGCGACGAGACGCTTCCCTCGGACCATTTGTAGGGAACGCTGGCAACGACGATTTTGCCTGAAGCGAGAAGCTTCTGCGCAAACTCATCCGCCTTGCGGACGTGCTCGAGCACCTGGAGGCAAAGCACCAGGTCGTACTGCCTGTCGACGTCCCAGGTGAAATAGTTGGAGGTGACGGAATCGATCCCCTCGGCCACATATGGCTTGCGCAAATCGAGCGAGGTGCGGTGCTCCGCCTCGGGAAACCAGTCGAGATAGGGGCACCCGGACGAGCCGACATCGAGCACCGATCTGGCATCGCCGGCGACCCCCGTCGCGATGATGCGGACCACTTGGTAACAAAGGAAATTCTTCCTCTCTTCCCAATAAGATAGAGCGGTCGAGACGGCCTCGGCCATGGTCGGATCTCCTGTGCGGGCGCACCCTACCTGTTTGGCAAAGAGGCGCAACTGCGGGAATTATGCCGTCTGATTTCGTTCGGAAGGTCCCTCAATCAAATGATTGATTGACGTTCGCGGCAGGTATATATAGCCCCCCCACCCATGAACGAGATTTCACCCATCGAGCGGCGACGCGTGCCCAATGACGACCGGCGCGCGGCCATCGCCAAGGCGGCGCGCGAGCTGATCGTCGAGAAGGGCGTCGAGGGCCTCCGGACCCGCGATATCGCCGAGCGTGTCGGCATCAATGTCGCGACGCTGCACTATCACGTGCCCAGCAAGGAGGCGCTGATCGAGCTCGTCGCCGAATCGCTGCAGCAGTTCTTCCGCAGCCAGTCCATCGCCCGCCCCCGCGCGCATCTGACCGCCCGGGAAAAGATGGAGTTCGAATTCGTCGACTTCCGCGAGATCGCGCTCGAGCGACCGGAGATCATGCTGGTGTTCTCCGAACTGATGGAGCGAGCCCGCCGCGATGAGCGCATCGCCGAAGCGATTCTACCCATCAAGAAGAAGTGGCGGCAGATCCTCGTCGGCCTGCTGTCGGAAGGTGTCAGCGAGGGGGCCTATCGACCCGATCTCGATCCCGATGCCTTCGCCACGGTGCTGATGTCCACCATGATCGGCTTCTGCCGCAACCGACACAAAGACTCCGGTGCTTACGAACGGCTCGTCGCCGAGATCAAGCGCGCCATAGACAATCCGAATTCGCACAATACGCTCATCAAGGACTAGAACATGAGTTCACAATTTCACGTTCCGCAATCGAAGGCGGAAGCCGATCCGCGCCGCTGGGTGGCGCTGGCCGTGCTGCTTCTCGCCAGTTTCATGAATTTGATCGACGTCACCATCGTCAACGTGGCGCTGCCGAGCCTGCAGAAGAATCTGGGCGCCGATCCCAGCCACATCGAATGGGTGATCGCCGCCTATGTGCTGGCGTTCGCGCTGGGCCTCCTGCCCTTCGGACGCCTCGGCGATATCGTCGGCCGCACGCAGATGTTCCTCATCGGCGTCGCCGCCTTCACCGTCGCGTCCGCCGCCTGCGGTCTCGCCCCCTCGATCGAATGGCTGATCGCGGCGCGCGTGCTGCAGGGCCTTGCCGGTGCCATCATGACGCCGCAGGTGCTCGCCATCGCGACCGTCACCTTCCCGCCTGAAGAGCGTGGCCAGTCGTTCTCGCTGTTCGGCCTCAGCGCCGGTCTCGCGGCCGTCGCCGGCCCGATCGTCGGCGGTCTGCTGATCGGCGCCAATCTCTTCGATCTCGACTGGCGCCCGATCTTCCTCGTCAACGTGCCGGTCGGCATTCTCGCAGTGGTCCTGGGCTGGTTCATCATCCCGCGCCCGCCAGGCCATCCGGGCCTCAAGAACGACTATGTCGGCATCCTGTTGTTCGGCGCGAGCATCGTTGCGCTGGTCTTCCCGCTGGTCGAGGGCCGCACCTATGGCTGGCCGGCGTGGACCTGGGGACTGATGGCCGCCTCAGTGGTCGGACTTGCTGCGTTCGTGCTGTGGGAGCGCCGCATGGCGGCCAACAACGAGCCGCAGCTTCTCAACTACAGCTTGCTGACCAATCGCGACTTCCTGCTGGGCGTCGCCATTGTGACCATCTTCTCGTCCGGCATCCCCGGCTTCTTCATGGTCATCTCGCTGCTGCTGCAGGCGGGGTTCGGCTTCAGCGCGCTCGAATCGGGGCTCACCAACACGCCGTTCTCGGTGGGCGTGCTGTTGATCTCGCTCGTCGCCGGCCGCTTCGGCCAGAGCTACCTCAGGACCCGTGCCGCGGTCAGTGCGGCGCTGCTGACGGTGGGCATGGTCTGGGTGCATTTCGTGATCGCCGGCATTGGCGACACGGTGGACCACTGGGCCTTCCTGCCGCCGCTGCTGCTCGCCGGTCTTGGCCTCGGGCTCGGCTTCTCGGCCCTGTTCCAGGCCGTGCTGGCCACGGTGCCGCCCCGCGATGCCGGAGCGGGCGCCGGCTCACTGCAGGCGTTCCAGCAGGTGGGCGGCGCGGTCGGCGTGGCGCTGATCGGCCAGCTCTTCTTTTCGAGCCTCGAAGGCGCCCGCGACTGGGGCGCCACCTCGGTGCACCAGGCCTTCACCGTCTCGGCCGCGACGGCGACGTGGTACCTCGTTGCGAGCTTCGGCCTCGTGTTCGTGCTGGTGTTCATGCTCAAGGCGCGCGGCCCGGCCGGGCAGGGCGGGGCACAGTCCGCCGCGCCATCGATACCGGTAGAAGCCTAAATATGGAGGGGCCGTCCCATCGACGGCCCCTTCAGCTCCCGTGCTTCCGGCGAAACTCCACCGGACTCATTGTAGTCTCGCGCTTGAAGAACTTTGCAAAGTTGGTTGCCTCATCGAACCCGAGGCTTTCGGCGACGAGATAGACCGGCCTGTCTGTGTGCGCGAGTAGCCGCTTTGCTTCGAGTGCCACGCGTTGTGAGATAACCTCCTTAGCCGTTTGACCTGTCGTCTCAAGAGCGGCGCGCGTCAGACTCTTTTCGGTGCAGCCCAGGGCATCGGCATACTGCGCGACGCTGTGCCACCGAGGATAGTGCTGCTCCAACAGCCCTCGAAAGCGCGCAAAGCGTTGAAGCAGACGGCGATGCGGTCCATCCGTCATCGCCTGCTGGTCGTGCACGATTGTCAGGCGCAGCAGCAAAGCACAGAGCTGATGCCGAAGGAGCGCGTGCAGTTGTCCGGGTTCGATATCGCCGGCTGTATCGCGCAGCATCCGGCGGAGCATTTCCGTCACTGCTTCGAACCCGGCGGCCGGAAGGCGCAGATGGTCGGGCAGCCGATCAAGGCCGAGCGCGGGGAGTAGTTCTGAGACATTCTCCGAGGCCGACGGCAGAAACTCCGAGCGAAAGAAGACCAAGTAGCCGTCCCACCCCTCCTCAGCGCCGAAGCTATGGATTTGCCCCGGCCGCAAGACCAGGAACGAGCCAGCCGCGCACTCGACCGGCTCAAAGTCGATGAGCTGGGTCACCGTTCCGTTCGTGACGCAGACCAACAAGTGAAAGGTGTAGCGATGCGGCGCCACGATCGGAGGGCCTGACCCTCGTCGGCGTAGGTCCGCGAAACGAAACATCTCGATATCGAGCGGACGTCCCCAGGGGCTGTAGTCGAGCCAGATGACGCCGGAGTCCACTGTTCTCGCCATGAGGGCTCTCATCAACGATCCTTCGAAGCGCGCGCACCACAATGTCCGATAATTATCAGAAAGTGGCAAGTTTGGATCGCGACTGAGGCATCGCGATCCGATTATTACCACCACGAGCGCACGCCGCGCGCCGAGAATTGGAACGCAGCGGAGCACGCGCTCTCATCCCATGAGGAACACCCAATGAGTAACATCGACGTCGCCAAGACCTACATTCGCGCCGCTCAGACAGGCGACCAGGCCCTACTGGCCAGCGCGATTTCGCCGGACGTGCTCTGGCACCAGCCCGGCAGCAACCAGTTCTCGGGCACGCACAAGGGACTGCCCAGCGTCGGCGCCTTGCTCGGCAGAGTGATGGAGGTTTCGGGT
>JBKJTB010000152.1:0-5210 GCA_046594305.1 Devosia sp.
CGGTAGATACGTCCTGCGCCACTTCCATCAGCCGTGCGCACCGGCCAATGAACTCGACGGCATCGTGCCCGACGAGGTCATGGACGAACGCTTCGCACGGCTGATGGAAGTGGCGCAGGACGTATCTACCGCTCAACTGGCCAAGAAAGTCGGACGGACGATCGATGTTCTAGTCGACGATGTGAAGCCAGCCGAGGGCCGCGCTATTGCGCGGTCGAAGTGGGATGCGCCCGAAATCGACGGCCAGGTGATCATCGACAATGCCGCGGGCATCAAGCCGGGCGACAAGGTGTCGGTGATCGTGACCGGTTCGGATGAGTACGATCTGTTCGCGGTGCCTGCGAACGCGACTGCGAGGCAGCCGGAGCTCGCCCACTGATGTATCGGCCGCCTCACTTTCGCGAGGACCGGCTGGATGTGCTGCATGCGTTGATAGAGACACATCGGCTCGCGACGATCGTCACCAGCGGCGTTGACGGCCTCAATGCGAACCTCGTTCCATTCACGCTGGATGCGTCGCGTGGTCCCTTTGGGACGCTGAAGGCGCATTTCGCCAAGGCCAACGATCAGCTCGCCGCGTTCAGGGACGGCGGCGAGGCGCTCGTGATTTTTCAGGGCGCCGAGAGCTACATCACACCGAACTGGTATCCATCGAAGCTTGAGCACGGCAAGGTCGTGCCGACTTGGAACTACGTTGTCGTCCATGCATGGGGCCGGCCGGTGGTCTTCGAGGATCCTGCGTGGCTGCTGGCGCAGATCGGCGAGCTCACGGACGCCAACGAGGGCAAGCGCCCTGCCCCATGGGCCGTCAGCGACGCGCCCGACGCCTATGTGGCGTCGCAGCTCAAGGGCATCTTCGGCATCGAGATCGAGATCACCCGGATCGAGGGTAAGTGGAAGGCCAGCCAGAACCGGCCGGAGGGTGATCGGGTCGGAGTGGCTGAAGGGCTGAACGCCGAGGGTGAGGCTGAGATGGCGGAGTTGGTCGCTAAGAGGTAAGCCAGCCCAGCCAGTCGATCGGGTCGTAGCCGGCCAGCAATAGGGTGAGAGCGGTCATGTGCAGGGCGAAGATCGCCGCCGACACGAAGCCGAACCACTGCTTGCTACTCTTGTGCCGCAGCACGCCTTGAGCCAGCAGACCGCCCGCAATGCCGAAGGCCAGGTCGAAGAAATGGAGCGTCGCCTCCATGGTACGCCAGGCGCCACGCATTGCCGCACGCTTGTCCAGCCAATAAGCGGCGAAGCTGACGACGCTGCCGACGACATAGCAGGACGCGAGCCAGATCGGCGCCCTGCCGGCGATGACACAACACACCACCGCCGTTGCGAGAACGAGGGCGCCGACGATGCGGATGGTTACGCGCATGGGCGCATTTCTCCGCTCGGTGGCTTCGTCGGTCCCGCCGGTTGAAGTCCTGGTGATCAGCACACGGCGCGCCGCAGGCCTCCCGTCGCGTCCCTTTATGGGCTCGTAAGCGACGTCGTCACCGACCGATGGCCGAGTGAACCATCGACGTCCTTGATGTGGAAGAAGATGCGACCGTGGACGCCGGCGTCGAGGATGAAGCCGAAACCTCGAGCGTCATTCCAATCGACAATCTTGCCGGTGTGCTCGATGTCGTTGGTCATGTCGCCCGATGCGCGCTTAGCTCATCTGCAGGTGCAAGCCGAACTTGATCACGCTCTCGGCCGTGTCGGAAATCGACTGCCTAGCGCCGATGTACTTGTGCCCCATCAGCGCTTCACCCTTGCGACCATCGAAGATTTTCACGTTGCCGATGTCGTTGATGATCTGGCGGGCGGGGCCGCCGAACATCGCGACGAGGCGGATGGCCCAGTCGGGGGCGGCGCGGCTGACGATCTTGCGGTCGGGGTAGAGTTCCTGGATGGTCTGGGCGACCTTGGGAAACGGCATATATTCGGCCGTGGCGAGGTAGCGCTGGCCGATGGCTTCGGGCCTTTCGAGCGCCGCGACGTGCATATCGGCGACGTCGCGGACGTCGATGATCGAGAAGCCGTTGCTGGGGAGTGCGGGGGTCGAGTTGTCGAGGAGACCGCTGACGAGACCCACCGAGATCGAGGCGTCCTCGTCGAGCGCGGGCCCGATGATGGCGCCGGGATGGATGGTGGTCATCTCCATCCCGTGTTCCTTGGCAAAGGCCCAGGCGAGGCGCTCGGCCTTGGTCTTGCCGATGCAGTAGGCCCAAGTCCAGCGCATGTTATCGAGATTGGTGAAGTGGGTTTCGTCGTAGGTCCGGGTGCCTGTCGTCTGCCCGTGGCCATAGCCGACGGTGGCGATCGACGAGGTGAGGATCAGGCGCTTGATGCCGGCTGCGAGCGTCGCCTTGAGGATGCGCTCGGTGCCCTCGAGGGCCGGGCGGATCACGAGGCTCTGGTCGCGCGGCTCGTCGCCCCGAATGACGGTCGCCACGTGCATCACAGCGGTAACGCCGGCCATGATTTCCGGCCAGCCCGTATCGCTGAGGATATCGGCCTGGACGAGGTCGAGACGGGACATGGCGTCCGCGCCAACGAGGGCGCCGACCGTCTCGCGCACCTGCTTGGCCTTGGCCTCCGAACGGATGGTACCGCGGACGCGGTAGCCCTTCTCGAGCAGCCTCACCACGCACCATTTGCCGACGAAGCCGGACGCGCCGGTGACGAGGATGAGGTCAGACATGAACGGCTCCCAGCGGCTGATGGGGCGACTTAGCCGCTACGGCGGGCTGGGGCAAGCAAGGATCGCGGTTCAGCGCTCAAGTGCCGCCCCGGGCTCCAAAGTGCGCCTACATTCACCGCCTTTTGGCGGGGTTTCACCTGAAGGCGCGCCCACAAAATGCAAAGGGCGGCCCTGGGACCGCCCTTTTGAAACTCATAAGCGCCGCAGCTTACGCCGCTTCGGACTCGTCTTCGCGGACCTGCACCGGGCCGGAGTCGAGGCCCTTGGCGTCGACGTCGCGGTCGACGAACTCGATCACCGCAACCGCGGCGTTGTCGCCGTAGCGGAAACCGGCCTTGAGGATGCGGGTGTAGCCACCGTTGCGGTCCTTGTAGCGCGGGCCGATGACAGCGAAGAGCTTGCGCACCTGGTCCTCATCGCGAACCTGCGCGATCGCCTGACGGCGGGCGTGCAGATCCCCGCGCTTGCCCAGCGTGATCAGCTTCTCGACGATCGGACGCAGTTCCTTGGCCTTGGGCAAGGTCGTCACGATCTGCTCGTGCTTGATCAGCGCAGCCGACATGTTGGCGAACATCGCCTTACGGTGGCTGGCGGTCCGGTTGAGCTTACGGTTGGTATTACCGTGGCGCATTTGTAACTCCCTAGGCGGCGGCGCGTCTCTCGACGGGCGATTTCCCGCGCTTGTCTCTCAATCTTCGCGTTTTCGAACCGGCCAACCGGACGTCCACTTGGCCTGAAAACGCGTTAGTAGTGATCTTCGTAGCGTTTGGCCAGATCGTCGATGTTCTCTGGCGGCCAGTTCGGGACGTCCATGCCGAGATGGAGACCCATCTGCGCGAGAACTTCCTTGATCTCGTTGAGCGACTTGCGGCCAAAGTTCGGGGTCCGGAGCATCTCCGCCTCGGTCTTCTGGATGAGGTCGCCGATGTAAACGATGTTGTCGTTCTTGAGGCAGTTGGCCGAACGAACCGACAGTTCGAGTTCGTCGACCTTCTTGAGCAGCGCCGGGTTGAAGGCGAGTTCCGGGACGGAGTCCTGGGTCTTTTCCTTGGTCGGCTCTTCGAAGTTGACGAATACCGAGAGCTGATCCTGCAGGATGCGCGCGGCGTAGGCCACGGCGTCTTCCGGCGAGATCGCGCCATTGGTTTCGACGGTCAGCGTCAGCTTGTCCTTGTCGAGGCTCTCGCCGGCACGGGTCGCGTCGACCTTGTAGGAGACGCGGCGGACCGGGGAGAATAGCGAGTCGACCGGGATGTAGCCGATCGGTGCATCCTCGGGACGGTTCTTGTCGGCGGCGACGTAGCCCTTGCCGTTGTTGACGGTGAACTCGATGTTGATCTCGGCGCCGTCGTCGAGATGGCAGATCACCAGCTCGGGGTTCAGCACTTCGATGTCGCCGGTGGTCTTGATGTCGCCGGCCGTCACCGAGCCCGGGCCCTGCTTGTTGAGCTGCAGGCGCTTGGGACCTTCGCCGCCCATCTTGAGGGCGATTTCCTTGACGTTGAGGACGAGGTCGGTGATGTCCTCGCGTACGCCCGGGAGCGACGAGAATTCGTGCAGGATGCCGTCGATCTGGATCGCGGTGACGGCAGCGCCCTGCAGCGACGACAGGAGCACGCGGCGCAGCGCGTTGCCCAGCGTCAGCCCGTAGCCGCGCTCAAGCGGCTCGGCCACGACCGAGGACACGCGCGCGTTGTCGCTGCCCGACACGAACTCCAGCTTGGTCGGCTTGATCAGCTCTTGCCAGTTTCTCTGGATGGTCACGGAAACGTCCTTTCAAAATTGCGGCGCTCGCCCGCCGCTCGGCCGCAGGTACCAAAAGGGCATCCCGGCCGCGGGGAAGACGGCCGGTTGCCAAACCCGATTAGACGCGGCGGCGCTTACGCGGCCGGCAGCCATTGTGGGGGATCGTGGTGACGTCGCGGATGGAGGTCACGTTGAAGCCGGCCGCCTGGAGCGCACGAAGCGCCGATTCACGGCCCGAGCCCGGACCGCGGACTTCGACCTCGAGGGTCTTCATGCCGTGTTCCTGGGCCTTCTTGGCCGCATCTTCCGCCGCCACCTGGGCAGCGTACGGGGTCGACTTGCGCGACCCTTTAAAGCCCATCACGCCCGACGAGGACCAGGAGATGGTGTTCCCCTGAACGTCGGTGATGGTAACCATCGTGTTGTTGAAGCTGGCGTTCACATGGGCGACGCCCGACGTGATGTTCTTACGTTCCTTGCGCTTGACGCGCACAGTCTCTGGCTTAGCCAATTTTCATCCTTCAGTTCGATATCGACGCTGCCGTAGTGCCAGCAGCTCCATCAAAGGTGATCAGCGATCCGTAGGAGCGGCCAGAGAGTTCCCTGCCCGCCGCGACGTCCGCCTCGGGTCGGTTACTTCTTCTTGCCGGCGATCGGCTTTGCGGGACCCTTGCGGGTACGCGCATTCGTGTGCGTGCGCTGGCCACGGACCGGCAGGCCGCGACGATGGCGCAGACCACGGTAGTTACCGAGGTCCATGAGCCGCTTGATGTTCATCGCCACG
>JBKJTB010000280.1:0-12538 GCA_046594305.1 Devosia sp.
TGCGGAAGCGCGGGTCGTTGAAAAGCTCGTTGGCCGAAAGCTCCACGTCCTCGAACATGGCGTCGTATTTCTTGTAGACGCTGGTCACCTTGCTCGCCAGCGGGCTGTCGAGAAAGACGAGGCTCGGCGAAATCTCGCCCTGCTTGATCAGCAAGCCGATGTCATGCAGCAGCTCCTGGCTGCGCTCGACGGCGAAGGCGGGAATGACGAGATTGCCGCCGCGCCGGAGCGCCTCATTGATCTCGGTCTTCAGTGCCTCGCGGCGTTCGGCGAGGGTGTAGTCGACGCGCTCGCGGCCGCCATAGGTCGATTCGCAGAGGATGTAGTCAAAGCCCGAGGGCGCTTCGGGATTGTTGTAGAACACCTTTTCATCGGGACCGATGTCGCCGGAGAACAGGATGCGGACGGGCTTGCCGTCGCCATCGAGCACTTCGACTTCGATCGAGGCGGAGCCGAGGATGTGGCCGGCGTTCCAGTAGCGGGCGCGGACGCCTTTGCCCGGCTCGATCCAGGTTTCGTATTCGACGGGCTTTGTGAGGGTGAGCGCCGTGTTGGCATCTTCCATGCGGTAGAGCGGCTCGGCCGGCGCTTCGCCCTTGCGGCCGCGCTTGCGGGTCTCCCACTCGGCTTCGCTCTCCTGGATGCCGGCGGAATCGGGCAGGAGATATTCGAGGAGGCCAGCGGTCGGCGGTGTGCACCAGATCGGCTTGCGATAACCATTCTTGGTCAGCTTCGGCAGCAGCCCGGCGTGATCGATATGGGCGTGAGTGAGCAGGAGGAAGTCGATGGCCTTTGCATCGAACGGCAGCGGCTTGAGGTTGAGGTCGCGGACCGTGCGGTTGCCCTGGAACAGGCCGCAATCGACGAGGAACTGGCCCGCGGGATGGACGACGCGATAGCACGAGCCGGTGACGGTGCCGGACGCGCCGTGGAAGTGGATGGTCACGGTCATGCGCGGGCTCCGTTTCGGGGCGAACAGCGAATAGGGAGTAGCGAATAGGGACGAAGTCGCAGCCGTCGCCGTTTCCCTATTCGCTACTCGCCATTGGCTATTCGCATCTTCTATTTCGGCGCGCGCTTGGCGAGGATGCGCTGCAGCGTCCGCCGATGCATGTTCAGCCGGCGCGCGGTCTCGGAGACGTTGCGGTCGCACAGCTCATAGACGCGCTGAATGTGTTCCCAGCGGACGCGGTCGGCCGACATCGGATTTTCGGGCGGTGCCGGAGCCTGCTCGCCGGTGGCGAGGAGCGCATTGATGACGTCGTCGGCGTCGGCGGGCTTGCTGAGGTAATCGACGGCGCCGAGCTTTACCGCGGTGACGGCGGTGGCGATGTTGCCGTAGCCGGTCAGCACCACGGCGCGGGCGTCCGGGCGCTTTTTGTGGAGGGCCTCGACGATTTCGAGGCCGTTGCCGTCCTCGAGCCGAAGGTCGACCACGGCGAAGGCGGGCGGCGCCGCTTCGACGGCGCTGAGGGCGGCGGCAACGGTTTCGGCGCTGCGCACCTCGAAGCCACGTTTTTCCATGGCGCGTTCGAGACGGGTGAGGAAGGCCTTGTCGTCATCGACAAGAAGGAGGGTGCGGTCTGCCGCAAGAAGTTCGTCGACTGTGCTCATTTGGCGCTCATTTAGGCACTCGGGCGCCAAAATGCCAGCCTTGAGGCGGGATTCGCTCAGCCTTCCACCGCGCTTCGCGGCCATGTGATCGTGACGCGAGCCCCGCCGTCCTTGCTGTTGGCGAAGGCGAGGCGAGCGCCGTTCCGTTCCAGCAGGGTTTTGGCGATGAAGATGCCGAGCCCCAGGCCGCCGGGGGCGTCGCCCTCGGGCGCGGTGTTGCGAGCACGGGTGGTGAGATAGGGCTCGCCGAGGCGGGCCACGAGATCTTCGGGGAAGCCGGTTCCATCGTCGGCAATGGTGACCGTAATGGCGCTGCGATCCCAGGATGCATCGACATCGACGCGGGTTTTGGCAAATTGCGTGGCGTTTTCGATGAGATTGCCGAGCCCGTAGAGGAGGCCGGCGCTGCGCTTGAAGACGGGCTCGCCGGGGGTGTCGGGGACCTCGATGAAGATCGATTTACCAAAGCCTTCCAATGGCTTGGCGACTTCCTCGATGAGTTCGCCGACCGGCAAAGCGGCGAACGGATCGCCGACTTCACCGCTGCGGAGGCTGCGCAATTTGGCGAGAATGGCGCGGCAGCGGGCGGATTGGGCGATAATGAGATCGACGTCGTCGGCCAACGGGCCGGGCGGAATGTCGGCCTTCATCTCCTTGGCGGCGAGCGCGATGGTTGACAGCGGGGTGCCGAGTTCGTGCGCGGCGGCGGCGGCGAGGCCGTCGAGGGCGCTGAGCTGTTCGTGGCGCGACAGGGCGAGTTCGGTGGCGGTGAGCGCGTCGGCGAGCTGGCGGGCTTCGTGGGCGACGCGGTTGGTGTAGGCGGCGATGAAGACGACGCCGCAAACGAGAGAGACCCAGATGCCAACGATATAGACGCGGTCGAAGGTGATGCGGCGGTCGGGATCCCAGGGCAGAGCGAGATGGATGACCGAAATGGCCGAGGCGACGGCGATGGCGAGGCCGGCGAGGATGAAGGTCGAGCGCTGCGGCAGGGTGGTGGCGGAAACCGAAACGGGCGCCAGAAGCAGCAGCGAGAAGGGGTTTTCGAGCCCGCCGGTGAGCGACAGCAGGCCGCCGAGCTGGATGAGGTCATAGCCGAGCTGGATCGTCGCGACGGTGGCGGAGGGCCGGTCGTTGGCGCCGAAGCGGAGGATCAGCGCCAGATTGACCACGACCGAGAGCGCGATCAGCGATAGGCACTCGACCAGCGGCAGGGGATAGCCGAGGCCCCAATCGACAAACAGCACGCCGACGGTCTGGCCGATGATCGCCAGCCAGCGGAGGCCCACGAGGGTTGCGAGGCGCAACGGACGCCAGTTTCCGGGCAGAAGCGCGCGATAATCGGTGCCGGAACTCATGGGAATTTCATCGGGAATTGCATCGATTATGGCCCCGCATGGGCATCGTTTGCGGCCCTTTCAAGTGCAAGAATCGGACGGGCACTTTCTTGATCCTGTGCGTGAGGGGGCCACATCCAGCCTGTTCGTGACTGGGAGTAAAGACAATGAACACCGCGATTATCAAACCGCAATGGGGCCCCTTGACCATCGCCCTGATGGTTTTGGGGTTCGTCGTCTGGTGGCCCCTCGGGCTCGCGATGCTCGCCTACATTCTGTGGGGCGAGATGTTCGGGGGTTCGTCGGAGAAGGCTGAGGCGTGGGCAAGCAAGTCCAAAGCCTGGTGCCGCGACCAGAATTTCGGCAACCACACCCACCACCGCCACGGCGGCTGGCGCAATTCGAGCGGCAACGCCGCCTTCGATGACTACCGCGCCGAGCAGCTGAAGCGGCTCGAAGAGGAGCGCAAGCGCCTCGACGAGGAGATCAACGCCTTCCAGGACTACATGCGGAACCTCCGCATGGCCAAGGATCGCGATGAGTTCGACCGCTTCATGCGTGACCGCAGCGGCAACCGCGGCTTCGGCAGCGGCGAAGGCCAGAACGGTCAGCAGTAGTAGACGTGAGTACGCCTACCCGGGATGCGGCATGCCCATGTCCGCATCCCAACTCTTCTGACGTTTCCCCGATGTTGACCCGGGTCTGTTTGCGCTCTGTACGAGCAATCCGAAGACGGCTCGCTCGTCCAACCGCTACTTCCTTGCGCTCTGGACGAGCGATCCGAAGACGGCTCGCTCGTCCAACCGCTGTTGCTTGGGTTGCAACTGGCGTCTCTCCCCCGAGAGGCGCCTTTTTCGGTTTTTGATGGCTTGCGCGACGCGCGATAAGCGCTAGCCTTTCGGGATGATCCCCTTGCTGCAAAAACGCTGGCCGCCGGCCGCCGAAGTGGTGATCGACGGTGCTCCCGTGGAGATCACCGTAAAAGTCTCAACGCGTGCAAAGAGTTACCGGCTGAGCCTGCCCAACCATGGGCGGCCGCTGCTGACCGTGCCGAAGTTTGGGCGCTGGGGCGAAGCCAAGGCCTTCCTCGACCGGCACACGCCCTGGCTGGCCGAACGGCTGGAAGCCTCGGTCAAACCGGTGGCCTTCGTGCGCGGCGCGATCGTGCCGCTGCGGGGCGTGAACCATCGGATCGTGCCGACGGGGAAAGTCCGCGGCGTGGTGGAAGTGGGCGAGCACGAGGGCGAGATGGCGCTGCTGGTGCCGGGCGACGCACAGCACCGGGCGCGGCGGCTGATCGACTGGCTGAAGGGCGAAGCGGCGCGCGAACTCGACAAGCGCTGCAAGCTGCATGCGGCCAGTCTGGGTGTTGCCGTCACCTCGGTGTCGATGCGAAGCCAGTCGACGCGCTGGGGCTCGTGCTCGTCGACGGGGAAGCTCAATTTCAACTGGCGGCTGATCCTCGCGCCGCCGTTCGTCCTCGACTACGTCGCAGCGCACGAAGTGGCCCATCTCCTGGAAATGAACCACTCGCAGGATTTCTGGGACGTGGTGGAACGGACGCTGCCGACGATGGAGCGCGGCCGGGAATGGCTGCGCGTGCATGGCCGCGAGCTGATGGTTTATGGGATCGAGAGCTAGCGGGTTAGCTCGGATTCGACGGCGGCGAGGAGTTGTGGAACTTCGATCGTCGCAGTGCGCCAGATGATGCGCTCTCTCACCTGATCGTAGTCGTGACGGTAGACGTTGCCGGCTCCGGCCATGCTCGGCCACGGCAAATCAGGATGTCGTGTCTTCACGTCCAGGTCCAACCCTCGAGACGCCTCAGAGATGATCTCCAGTGCTCGAGTCACCGCATAGACGCGCATAGTGTCGTCCGCGAATTGATCGACCGTGAAGCCCGCGACCCATTCGGTGACGAGATAGATGTTATGGCGAATGTCGAGCAGACGGCGTCGCGACAACTCAGAAGGCATAAATGGAATCTCGCGCCGCTTCGTCGCGAACGTACGGCTTCAATGAAGCGCGATCGTGCACATCCACCGGGCCGGAGAACAGGTCGCTGATTCGCTGCTGAATGCCGACGTAAGCCCAGATTCCGGTGATGACGTCGTCGTTCAGATCAATGGCTATATCGATATCGCTGTCGGGCCGTGCTTCGCCGCGCGCGAGTGAGCCAAACAGGGCAGCATGGATCACGCCGAGGCGCTCGAGATCGGCGCGATGGGCTCGCAGGGTGGCGATGACGGCGTCTTTGTCCATGGGCGCAATATAGGGGGATTTGGTGGGGGTGCCAAATCTGGTGGTGTGGCCGCACCTCCACCGGCTTCGCCGGTCCCCCTCCCCGCTTCGCGGGAGAGGATCGCTGACTGCAAGATCAGCAGGCCTTGGTGGCCAGCGGGTAGACGATCAGGGCGTTCAGCGCGACGTTGGACTGCTTGTCGCTGCGGGTGCGGAGGGAGGTGTTGACGCGCAGATTGATGTCGGCGCCGCAATCGGACCATTTGAGCTGATCGTCGGGCACCGTGACGAAGCGGAGGTAGCCGGTGTCGGTGGGGCCGGTGAGCGGGATTTCGTTGATTTCGCCGGTTTCGCCGGCGGAGAAAAGTTCGACGCTTATGGTGGCGTCCTGGCCGTCGGGGAGTTTGGCGGCGCCGCGGAAGGCGACGTTGCGGACCGCCACCGACACGCCGGCGGGGACGGTCACCGGAATGGCGATGGCGCAGGTCTTGCGGTCGACGGCGCGGCCATTGTCGCCGACGGCGTAGGCGTCGAACACATAGGCGGCGGCCTGTTTGGAGAAGCCGAGGACAACACTGCCTGACCCGTCGGGACAGCCGGAGCCGCCATAGCCGGGCTCACCCAAGCTGACGGCAGGGAGCGGGTCCTGCGCTTGCGCACCGGCGGCGGAGAGCGCGAGGAGAGCGGCGACGAGGGCGGCGTATTTCATGGCGGAGCTCCCACGGTGAGTCGGACGATGAAAGTCTCTAGGCCCGCGCAGATGAACCTAGGCTGACGATCAGTTGCGGCTGCCGAAGATGCCCGAGAGCAGATCGCCGATGGTTTTAGCGGAGCGCGGCTCTTCCGGCGCCGGTTGCGCCGGCTCAGCGGGCGTGACGCCCTGATCGATGAAACCGCCGTTTTCGACCGGCTGCTGCGGAACTGGATTGCCGTTGGCATCGACCGCCTGGCCGATGGGATCGGCAGGGGTCAGCATGTCGGCGGGGATCGCGGCGGAGCCGGCGTCGGGCAGATTGGACGGCGGCAGGCCGGCATGGGCTTTTGCCATGAAGTCGGACCAGATCTGGGTGGGCACGGTGCCGCCGGCGAGTTTGGTCGGCTTGTCGTCGTCATTGCCGAGCCACACGCCGGTGACCATGCGATTGGTGAAGCCGATGAACAGCGCGTCGCGCGCCTTCTGGCTGGTACCGGTCTTGCCACCGATCTGCCAGCCCGAAAGGCTGGCGCGCTTGCCGGTGCCGATCTCGAGGGCGGTCGACAGCATGTCGTTCATTTCGCCGACGACGAGCGGGCTCGCCACCTGGCCGGGGCCGGCTGGAACGGCGTCGTAGAGCACCTTGCCGTCGGCGGTTTCGATGCGGGTGATGACATTGGCGATGACGCCCATGCCGCCATTGGCGAAGGGCGCGTAGCCGGCGGTCAATTCGAGGAGGGACACTTCCTGCGTACCCAGCGCAATCGAGGGCACCGCCATCAGCGGCGACGAGATGCCCATGCGCTGCGCGACCTCGACGACCTTGTCCGGACCGACGAGTTGGGCGAGCTGGGCGGAGACGGTGTTGCGCGAATAGGCGAGCGCCTGGCGCAGCGTGATCTCGCCCATGAACTTGCCGTCGGAATTCTGCGGCTGCCAGCCACCGATATTGACCGGAGCATCCTGCGCGACGGTGTCGGGCGTGTAGCCGGCTTCCATTGCCGCCATGTAGACGAAGGGCTTGAAGGTGGACCCCGGCTGGCGGCGCGAGGTGACGGCGCGGTTGTACTGGCTCTGCGCATAGTCGGCGCCGCCGACCACGGCGCGCACTGCGCCATCGGCGTCGATCGCGACCAATGCGCCCTGCGAGAAGCCGAACTTCGGACCTTCGGTATTGACCGCTTCCTTGACGAGGAATTCGGCTTCCTTCTGCAGGTCCCAGTTGATGGTGGTGTAGACGACGACGTCTTCTTTCACGTCGCCGACATAGGCGGTGACGAGGCCCTCGACCCAGTCGGCCACGTAGGATTCAGCGCCCATGACCTTGGTGCGCACGGTCTGGCCCGGATCGATATTGGCGGCCTTGGCTTCGGCGTCCGAGATGTAGCCTTCCTTGGCCATGGCCGCGAGGACAAGCTTCTGTCGCGCCTGGACCTTGGCTGCGTCGCCTTTTGGATTGAGGCGTGACGGGGCCTGTAGCGAGCCGGCGAGAATGGCGGCTTCGCTCAGCGACAGATTGCGCGCGGACTTGCCGAAGTAGAACTGCGCGGCGGCCTCGATGCCGTATTTCTCGTGACCGAAGTTGACGCGGTTGATGTAGAGCTCGAGGATCTGGTCCTTGGTGTAATTGTGTTCCAGCCAGATGGCGAGCAGGCCTTCCTGCACCTTGCGCTCGAGATCCTGCTTGGGCGTGAGGAAGAGGTTCTTGGCGACCTGCTGGGTGATGGTGGAGGCGCCGCGGGTGATGTCGCCGGCGCGGATGCTTTCGAGCGCCACGGCGGCGAGGCCGACCACGTCGATGCCGAAATGTTCGTAGAAGCGCCGGTCTTCGATGGCGACGAACGCGGCGGGGACGAATTCCGGTAGTTCGTGCAGCGAGACGGCTTCGCCGCCGGATTTGCCGCGATTGGAAATGAGCTGGCCGTCGCTGGCGACGACGCGGATATTGGGAGCACGCTCGGGGACCGCCCAGGTGGTCACCGAGGGCATCTGCATCCAGTAGTAGTAGACGATGCCGCCGGCGGCGATGCCGCCGATGACGCACAGCGTTATGCCCCAGTAGATGAGCTTGCCGAACAGGCCCCAGACACTGAACGGTTTGCGCTCGCGTTTGCCGCGGGCGGCCTTCTTGGGTTTGGGGGCGGGAGCGCGGCCGCGCGAGCGCGGCGGCGGGTCGTCGTAATAGCGATCGTCGGCGAAGCCGGGTTCGATGCGCTGGCCCTTGGCAGGCTTGCGGGCGGGCTTGGCCTTGGCGACGGGTTTCGCCCGGCCACGGGCCCGGGGCGCTGCGCCGCCGATCCGGTCGTCCGGGGTAATCTCGAAATCCATAAACAGAGCCCCGGCATTCTTCTTGCGCATAGCGACCGGCAGACTCCGTATGGAGGGCTCGGGGCTCGCAAGACCAAGCGCGGCGCGGCTTTGACGCCGGCGCGAACCCCATCGTTCTTGAGGCTAAATGTGGCCGGTTTATGTGGGCTTAAGGGGGTAGGTTAACCTTTGTGGCCGGTGGGTCACAGGCGAGCGGGCTTAGCCCGCCGCCATCAGGTCGCCCGCCTTCAGCCGCGCCACGTCGCGTAGCGGGGGGGCCCCAAATGTGCGGGCGTATTCGCGGGAGAACTGGCTGGGGCTGTCGTAGCCGACGCGATGGCCGGCGGACGCAGCGTCCACCGCCTCGGCCAGCATCAGGCGGCGGGCTTCCTGGAGGCGCAACTGCTTCTGATACTGCAGCGGGCTCATGGCGGTGACGGCCTTGAAATGGACGTGGAGCGAGGACGAACTCATCCGCGCTTCGGCGGCGACGGTCTCGATGGCGAAGGTGTCGCGGTAGTTGGCCTTGATCCAGCCGATGGCGCGATTGACCTGCTGCAGCCGGCTTTCGGCGACGGCGATCTGCTGCAGGCGGGTCGCCTGATCGGTCTGGAGCACGCGGTAGAGGACTTCGCGATGGACCATTGGCGCCAGCACGCGGATGTCGTCGGGCGAGGCGAGGAGGCGCACGAGGCGCGTCGCGGCGTCGATGAGTTCGGGCGTCAGCGGCGTGATCGCGAGGCTGGCGTCAGCTTCGGCCGCGCCGCCACCAATGCCGCCGACATCGATCAGGAGTTCGGTAATGCTCGCCGGGTCGAGGTCGAGCTTCAGGCAGAGATAGGGCTTTTCGGGGCTGGCCTCGATGACCTGACCGACGATCGGCGTGTCGGCCGAGACGACGAGAAAATGGGACTCGTCGTAGTTCAGGGCCCGATCGCCGGTGATGGTGCGCTTGCGGCCCTGCGCGACGATGCAGAGCGTCGGCTGGATGAGGCCGTGGCAGGGCTCGGTCGGGTGGGACAGACGCATCAGCGACAGCCCAGGGATCGGCGTTGCATGAATGCCGTCTGTCGGGGTGAACCGTGCAATGGCGGATTTGAGGTCTTCGAGGTCGAGCATGGCTCTGCTCCTGCATTTGTTGTGAGTGTGAGATAGCAGTTTCGGCGCAGGAGTCACGCGGGATCTCCGTGTTCTGGAGTATTGTGCAATCTTCGTGGAGGATCGGTCTACCGCTGATGGGCGGCCGGGGTGCATATGAGGGTCACCGGCGGCGAACGATGCGCCGGCAGAGAGCGAGGCCCAAAATGACATTCAACCTTCCCACCCTTTCCCGGCTCGAGACGGCACTCGTGGGCCTTGGCCGGATGCTTCGCCGACTCAGCGGACGGAGCCGCGACGCGGCGCGCCAGGACCGGCGCTCGATGAATGGCTGAACGAGGAGACAGGCAAATGCTGGCAGACGATCATGTTGGAATGTGGAGCACGGCGGACCGACAGGTCCGCAAGCTGCTGCTGCCGAACGGGCGGTACCTGGCGCTGATCGCGCATGGCGAGATCCGGCATCAGGGCGAGTATCGAATCGTTGGGACGCGGATCGAGTATCGCGACGACGAAGGTGCGACCGGTGTGGGGGCGTTCGAGGATGGCGTGATGATCGGCGCGTCGGGCGTGCCGCTGTTTCCCAAGGAAATGCTCGATGCCATAGCGTTTGGGGCCGCCCCATCCACCACCCTTCGGGTGGTCCCCCTCCCCCGCTGAAGCGGAGGAGGAACCGCAGACTGCGGGCTCTACCGCCAGCCGAGGGCGGGCGCGACGTGCTTCAACACAGACTCGATGACGTGCGCGTTGTAGTCGACGCCGAGTTGGTTGGGGACCGTCAGCAGAATCGTGTCGGCTTCCTGGATGCCCTCGTCGCCACGAAGCTGTTCGATCAGGTTTTCGGGCGTGTCGGCGTAGGAGCGGCCGAAGGCGGCGCGCTTGGTGGGCTCGATATAGCCAAAATGATCTTCGCTGGCGCCGCGGCCGAAATAGGCCTGATCCAGGTCGTTGACCAGCGGGAAGATCGAGCGGCTGACCGACACGCGGGGGGTGCGCGCGTGACCGGCTTCCGCCCAGGCGGCCCGGTAGGCGCGGATCTGGTCGGCCTGCTGCACGTGAAACGGTTTGCCGGTTTCGTCGAACACCAGGGTCGAACTCTGGAGGTTCATCCCCATCTTGCCGGTCCACACGGCTGTCGGCGTCGACGCGGCGCCCCACCAGATGCGGTCGCGGAGGCCTTCCGAATGCGGCTCGAGACGCAGGAGGCCCGGCGGATTGGGGAACATCGGGCGCGGGTTGGGCTCGGCAAAACCCTCGCCCTTCAGCAATTGCAGAAAGACTTCGGCATGGCCGCGCGCCATATCGGCGTCGGTCTCGCCCTCGGCGGGGACGTAGCCGAAATGGCGGTAGCCATCGATCACCTGCTCGGGCGAGCCGCGCGAGATGCCGAGCTGCAGCCGCCCGCCGGCGATGAGGTCGGCCGCGCCGGCGTCCTCGGCCATGTAGAGCGGGTTCTCGTAGCGCATATCGATGACGGCGGTGCCGAGCTCAATGCGCGAGGTTTTGGCCCCGGCCGCGGCAAGCAGCGGGAACGGCGAGCCGAGCTGGCGGGCAAAATGGTGGACGCGGAAGTAAGCGCCATCGGCCCCGACCTCCTCCGCCGCGACCGCGAGATCGATCGACTGCAACAGCGCATCGGCCGCCGTGCGGGTGCCCGAGTGCGGCGAGGGTGTCCAATGGCCGAAGGACAGGAAGCCGATTTTCTTCATGATGTTCTCTGAGTTGCGCCGGCTACTCGGCGGCTGCGGCGACGCTCATTGTGGGCTTCACGGCGACGATGATTGCGTCCTTGGACCATTCAAGGAATTCAGGGTCCCGGCGCAACTCTTCGATCGTGCGCGGCTCGGGAAGTGGGCCGTCCCAGTCCTCAAAGGCGAAGCCAATAGCGACCGCTCCCTCCCGCATGACGCCTTCAAACGTATCCTCGGCCGAAATCACGCCGGGAACGTCGGGAAAGGAGATGCCGTAGAGCGAGTCGGGATCCTTGTGGACGAGTCCCATGTAGTAGCGGTCGGTCATCGTCAGTCCTTGGGCCAATGCGCCTGCTGGTAGATGGAGAATGTCGTACCCAGCGGAATGTCGCGACGCGGATGCGGTACACTCACTTTGCGGCCATCGGAATGCTTGTACTGGTGATGCGATCCACGAACACCGACAAGCACGAAGCCCTCACGTTCCAGTCTGCGAACTATATCGCGACTGTTGCGCAGCATCAAACGTCGAGATTGGCGACGTTCAAGGCGTTGGCGTTGATGAAGTCGCGGCGGGGTTCGACGAGGTCGCCCATCAGTTCGGAGAACAGCAGGTTGGCTTCGTCGACGACCTTGATCTCGACCTTGAGCAGGGTGCGCACATTGGGATCGAGCGTGGTTTCCCACAGCTGCTCGGGGTTCATTTCGCCGAGGCCTTTGTAGCGCTGCAGCGAAACGCCCTTGCGGCCGGCGGCCGTGACCGCGGCAAACAGCGAGGACGGCCCGTGAATGAGCGTCGAGGCTTCCTTGCGGATCAGGGTCGGGACGCCGCGATAGAGATCGCCGGTGCGCTCGATCATCTGGCGCATCTTGCGGGCGTCGGCCGAGTGGAGGAGACCGGCATCGAGCTCGTGGCGCTCGGCGACGCCGCGCACGATGCGCGACAGCACGAGGCCGCCCTGCCCGTCGGGCTCGGCGGTCCAGCCGCGCTCGACTTCGTCGGAGACGCGATCCATGCGGTTGGCCATGCGCTGCGCGATCTCGCCGATCCGCGCCGGGTCGGAGACGGCATCGGGATCGAGCGCGCCGACGATGGCGGCCTGCTCGAGCATGGTGCGCGAGTAGCGGGTGTTAAAGGTCTCGATCTGATGCACGATGTCGCGCGCCTGATGCGCGATGTCGAGGAGATCGGCGCCGGTGTGGACCGCGCCATCCTGGGTGGTGAAGCGCGCGTCGTCGGTGCCGCCTTCGGTGAGGTAGTCCTCGAGGGCGCGCTCGTCCTTCAGATATTGCTCGGAAGAACCGCGTTTTATTTTGTAGAGCGGCGGCTGGGCGATGTAGATGTGGCCGCGATCGATCAGCTCGCGCATCTGGCGGTAGAAGAAGGTCAGGAGCAGCGTGCGGATGTGGGCGCCATCGACGTCGGCGTCCGTCATGATGATGATCTTGTGGTAGCGCAGCTTGTCGGCGTTGAACTCTTCGCGGCCGATCGAGGTGCCCAGCGCCATCACCAGGTTGCCGATCTGCTCGGACCCCAGCATGCGATCGAAGCGGGC
>JBKJTB010000281.1:0-14907 GCA_046594305.1 Devosia sp.
AACTCAAGCTGCCCGCGGCAAAAGTGGGTGGTCTCGTCCGGGGCTGACTTAACTCCGCCGCAGTTATGCGGCTCAGCTAAGCCATCATTTTCGGGACCAGCATGCACACTCTCAGCCGCGTTTTCCTCCTTCTCCCCGCCCTCGCTCTGACCGCCTGCGCCACCGCGCCGTCATTGACGCCGGTTTCGACGACGCAGCCGACGCTGGCCGCGATCGATCCTGCCCAGCTTTCGGCACCGGCCGATTCGCGCGCCGTAGCGAGTTCGATGACCGATGTGTCGTTGTTCATCGATCCGGGCGCCCTCGGGCTGCTGTCGCAGAAGTCGCGCACGGAAGCGGCCGGCGCCCAGTTCAATGCCCTGCAGTTTGGCCGCGTCGGCGCGCCGCGCAACTGGGTTGGCGACAATGGCCAGGTCGGCGCGGTGACCGTGGGTCCCTATGTCCGCGTGAATTTGATCGACTGCCGCGACTTCACCCATACGGTGACGGTTGCCGGCCAGAGCTACGTCAAGAAGGGCACCGCCTGCCGCGAGGCCGATGGCAGCTGGACGGTCAGCGCCTGAGCGCCGGTTAACCCCGACGCCAACCGCTAATGTTTGTTTACCAACAGGGGCTAAGGTCAGAGGCTGACTGACTTTTTCTCTCTTTGGTAGCCATGGCTCAAGCCTTCGCGCACCCGGCAGCGTCCGCCGCCCGTCGCAAATATGCCGGAAAACCGTTCCTCGGATTGATCGACGCTGTCGTGATCGATGCGCGGTCCGATTTTGCCTTCGATGGCGCGATCACGGCCGACGATGCGACCGCCGCCTGGACCTGGATGGCGCGCGATCTGGCGCCCGACCTGATCGATATCGAGGTCGTCGGGGACGTTCCCAACAATATTGCGGCGCTCGAGGCGCTGATGCCTGATCTGCTGGGCCGGGCGCGCAAGGCCATGGCCGAGGCGCAGAGCACGCCCGAGGCGACGCGGCGGATCAAGACGCAGCTTGGCAGCGAAGAAGCGTGGGAGCGGCTGCCCGCCGTGCTCAACGCGCTGCGCTGCCGCGGCTTGCTCGACAAGGCGCAGAGTTTTGGCCGGGCCGCCAACGGCATGGGCGACGAAGCGGCGCTGGCACTGGCGCTGCAGTCGATGCCGCTGCAGGACCAGTCGGTCGCGGGCCTGTTGATGATGGCCGCCGTCGGCCAGGTG
Source organism: Devosia sp. (assembly GCA_046594305.1). Lineage (GTDB taxonomy): Bacteria > Pseudomonadota > Alphaproteobacteria > Rhizobiales > Devosiaceae > Devosia_A. Next base: position 1,190 of record JBKJTB010000281.1, read on the forward strand.
GCAACGCCATCGCGACTCATCACCGCCGCCATCCGCATCGCCAGCAGCGCCAGCGAGCCTGCGCTGATCCGCGCCGGTTTCGGGCCGCTGATCGATGCCTGCTTCGCGTTGGCGCAGGATCAGATCCCGGCGCTGAGCCAGCAGGGGACGTTCAGCGACATGGACCTCGTCTGCCGCTCGGTCGATCGCTTCCATCGGCTGGTGCGCGCGGTGACGGGCTATGTCGAACTCAACCGCGGCAGCCGCTGGTCGGTGATTGCTGCCGGGCTGACCAAGGCTGCGTCCGAGCGGCTCGACCCCAAACTGCGCAATGTGGCGCCCGATATGAACATGGCGCTGCGCCGTCGCGAGGGCACCGATCGGGTCGACGGCGACCAGATCCTGATGGCGCTCAACGGCGTCTATCTGCTGGCGACGGTGCGCGACAGCCGCGACTCGCTGGCGGTCAATGCGGTGTTCGACCAGGTGTGGGCCCAGACCGGGCAGGCGCTCGAGATCCACATCGAGCGCAACCTCGAGGCGCTGCGGCGCAACCCGGTGGATTCGGTATCGTCGGCGCGGCTCGATGCGGCGCTGAAGATGGCCGAGGTGCGGTTCAACCTAGAATATGCCGACACCATGCGCCGCGCCAAGGACGTCGCCGAGCGCCGCACCTAAGGTTTGGCAATCCGGGCCGGCGACGGTCCGTCCAGCGTTTCCACGATGAACCTGTCGGTGTCGCGCAGGGCTTGGCTCGAGATCAGGGCGAGGCCGCCCGGCTGGTCCGCGGACGCTTCGCCTTCGATGACGCCGATGGCGAGGGCCGGATCGGCGGGCGAAGTGTTGGCATAGACCAGCGCACCGCGCTCGAATTTGCGCTTGCCGTCGACGATGAGGTGGATGGTTTCGGTTTCGCCGAAGCGGCCCGCGAGCCACGCGCTCGGGCCGCCGGAGGAGAGTGTAACGGGCTTCCAGTCGGAGGCCGCGAGATCGCCGCCCGGCGCGCCACGTTCCTCGGCGACGGCGCCGGCATCGGCAGGCAGGGTGAGACCGAGCTCGACCGACGCCGCGACGTCGCAGAGCGATGGCGCCTGGGCGTGCGTGGTCAGCATGGGCTTCGTGGCAGGATCGGGGCGCGCGATGAGGCTGATGCCGGCATCGAGGAAGGCCGGGGCGCCGGGCACGATGGGGGCGATTGTGGTCGTGGCTTCGGGCGTTTCGTACGGGGCACCGATCTCGGTGTCCTCGATGGGCGCGCGCTCCGTGCCGAACAACTCCGCCACGGCGGCGCGCCCGCTCTGTGCACAGGCGCTCATGCTGCGATAGCCGGCAGCCGAGCCGGCGAGCGCGACGTGCTCGGCGTGGCCGCGAGCCCGCAACTTTCCCTCATCCCAGTACGTGCCGCCGCCTGCCAGCATCCACAGCGTGAGATCGGGCTGGAAGGGGCCGGACACGATCAGCGCGTCGGCATCGAGTTCGAGCGAGCCGATGGGTGTGTCGACATTGGCGAAGCTTGCATGGAGCTGTTGCCCGCGCACCAGAGTCGCGGCGACGGGGAGCTGGCCGCCCGCGAGCTTGATGCCGCTGGCTTTGGCGAAATCGACGAAGCGCGATTGCGGATTGATGCGCGGATCGACGATCCGCTGGATCGCCACGCCGGCGTCGTGGAGCCGCAGGGCCATGCGGTAGCCGTAATTGCTCTGCGTCGCGACGACCGCGGACAGGCCGGGCACGACGCCGTAGCGCTTGGCGAGATGGTAGGCTCCGATCGCGCTGGTGACGCCCGGCAGGCGGTTGCCGGCAAAGATGGGGAGGCGTTGCACGCTGCCCGCCGCGAGGACGATGCGGTTGGCCGTGACGGCGGTGACGGTGCCGCGGCCGTCGGCGATGCGGTGGATACGCACCGAGGTGCCGTGCAGCGCAAAGACCGCCGCATTGGTCATGATGGTGATTTTAGCCGAGGCGCCGACCGCGGCGATCAGCTCGTTCGTGACCGTTTCGGGGCTCGCCTCTTCGCCCACCGGGCCGAAATAGCGGGCATCGCCGCCCAGCCAGGGGCGCTGTTCGACGAGGATGACGCTGTGGCCGTCTTTGGCCGCGGCGTCGGCTGCGGCAAGTCCCGCCACGCCACTGCCGATGACCAGCAAATCGGTAGTGAGCGTCGTGTCGGCTTTCTGGCGGAGCCACGGCGCTTCGGGGATGCCGTCGACGATGTGGCCGAGCGTTGGGCCGGGGCGGAGACTGAACTGCCGGCGGCCAACCGTTGTGAGGTCGAGGCCATCCGCGGCGGGCAGGCGGGCGATGGGCAAGGGCTCGCCGTCCTTGCTCGTGGCGAGCAGCGAGAGCCGGTCAGTGAGGCCGAGCGGCGTGTCGCCGAGACGGCCATAGGTGACGATGCCGGCGGCGAGGACGGCCGACAGCACGGTGTCGCCGGCAAAACCTTCGATCGTCCGGCCATTGAGCTTGAACGACAGCGGCGCGCCGCGGTCGAGGGCGATGCCACCGAACGCGTGCGCTGCATCGGCGGGGAGGCGATGGGGCTGGCTCATAGGGCGGCCTCCGCCGGCGAGACGAACTCGGCGATGGCGGCGCGCGAGGCGGCCGGATCATGCGCCGCGAGCCACAGTCTGTCGTCGTCCTCCGCAACGCCGGCGAGCAGCCGCGCGATCGATGGCGCAAAGAAGGCCGCGACGTCGCCGAGTCCGGCCACAAGGATATGCTTTCCGACACTGCCGATGAGGGGCGCGCCGTCGGCTGTGGTGAACCGGCGATAGCGGGTGGTGGCGAGACGCTTCATCGGGAACGGTCCCGGCAGGGTGGAGGCGAGGCGCGCATCGACGTCCCGCTCGCCGCTGATGATGGCGAGCACTGAATTGCCCGGCCGCTCCACCAGCGTCACACCGCGATCGGCGAAGCGCCGGACCGGCGTCAGAAGTGCACGCGGCGAGACGATCAGCGTGCTGGTCATGACCTGCGAGGCCAGCAGCGGCGGGCGGTCGGCCTTGGCGAGAGCATCGAAGAGGGCATCGTCGTCGGCAAGGACAGTGACGGTGGCATCGACCGCGCCCTCGCCGATACTCACGACGCCCGCTGCTTTGAGCCACTCCCCCATACGCCGCTCGATCGCCTCGAGGTCGAGACTGGGGACACGCCGGAAGGCCCAGCCGCTTGGCGCGCGACGAATTTGGTGACGATGGCCGAGCGCCATATGGGCCATGTGATCGAGGGCCGCCATCGTTTGCGGGAGATCGGCGACGACTTCCATTTCGGTCGCGCCGATGCTGTCGGCCACACCGACCGAGCCCAGCAATGTGCGGGTTTCGGCCTCGGCGCGGCGCAGCATTCGCCAGGTTTCCGGGCGGGTCGCCAAGGGCAGCGCCAGATTGAGGCTGCGCGGCAGGCGCTGCGGCGAATGGGGCCGGCCGATTCGCACGACCGTCTTGCCGTGGTCGCGAGCGAGAACCCCGGCCACCAGCCCGGAAAGCAGGTTGGTTCCGAATATCGCGATATCGAACTCAGCCATGATGCCGCACTGCGGCAATCGGCGCCTCACATCCGGGGCGCGTCCGCTGCATATTTCGCCCGAATGTCTCTATAGATGCCACGGCTGTCCCGAGTTCGAGCCCCCTGAGGCCATGACCATCTGGCTGTTTGCCCTGTTGTTGACTGCCATCACCTGCGCCACGCTGTATTACGCGGGCGCGGGACGAAGGGTCAACGGAGCCGCGTCCGCCGTCGATGCGACGGCCGAACATTTCCGCGCCCAACTGCGCGCCATCGAGTCCGACGCGGCCATCGGCCGGCTGGGCACGGCAGAAGCCGTGGCCGCCAAGGGCGAGCTGGCGCGCGAGGTGATGCGGCACAAGTCTGAGGGCGCGCCGAAGGGCAGTGGGCAGGTTGCGCTTTGGGTGCCGGTGGTGCTCGTGGCGGCGATTTCGCTCGGCACCTATGCCTGGCTCGGTCGCCCCGATCTACCCGCAGCGCCGCTCGCGAGCCGAGATGCGGCCGCCGAGGGCGAGGTGACGCTCGAGGCCGCGATCGAGACGATCGAGGCGCGGCTGGCCGAGACGCCGGACGACGTGCGCGGCTGGACCGTGATCGCGCCGGCCTACATGCAGATGGGGCGCTATGCCGATGCTGTGAAGGCGCTGCGCCGGGTCAACGAACTGGGCACGCCCACCGCAGACACGCTCACCGATCTGGCCGAAGCGCTGATGATGCGGAAGGGCGGCAGCGTCGAGGGCGAGGCGCTGGGGCTGCTGCGGCAAGCCTACGGGCTCGACGCGACGCACATCAGGTCGCTGTTTTACATTGCGGGCGAGGAGACGCGGGTTGGTGACTTCGAGTCCGCCATTCGCGACTGGAACGCACTTCTGAAGCTGTCGAAGGGCGGCGAGCCCTGGGTGGTGACGGCGCAGAATGGCCTCACTTATGCCGAGCAGGGGCTGAATCCCAATGCTCCGGCGCCGGCCGAACCCGGTCAGGCGCAGATCGACGCGATGGTCGAGGGGCTCGATGCGCGGTTGAAGGCACAAGGCGGCACGGTCGACGAATGGACGCAGCTCGTGCGCTCGCGCATGGTACAGGGACGGATGGACGACGCACAGACGGCCTACGACGCCGCGCGAAAAGCGCATCCCGATGCGGCTGAGCGCAGCGAACTCGACGTGCTCGCGGCCGACAACGGACTGGTGGCCGAATGACTCGCAAGCAGAAACGTCTCGCGGTGATCGGCGGGCTCGGCGCGGTGCTGGTGCTGGCGACGACGCTGATCCTGTTCGCGCTGCGCGACCAGATCGTGTTCTTTTATTCGCCCACCGAAATCCAGACCAGGGCCGTCGCCGCCGGCACGCCGATCCGGCTCGGCGGGCTCGTCAAGACCGGCAGCTGGGTCAAGGCCGGCGAGTCGAACGATTTTGTCGTCACCGATGGCGCGACGGAGCTGACGGCGCACTATAACGGCATTCTCCCCGACCTGTTCAAGGAAGGGCAGGGCGTCGTCGTCGAGGGGGCGCTGACGCCCGCTGGGACGTTCGCTGCGACCAACGTGCTCGCCAAGCACGACGAGAACTATATGCCCAAGGAAGTCGTCGAGGCGCTGAAGGCCAATGGCGAGTGGCAGCGCGACGGAGCACCGGGCTGATGGCGATCGAGCTCGGCCATTTCGCCCTCATCCTGGCGTTTGCCATCGCCGCCGCGTCGGCCGTCACGGGCCTGTGGGCGTGGAACAAATCCGACCGCATCGGCCTCGTGCTGCGGCAGGGCGCGGTGCTGCAGTTCCTGCTGGTGGCCGCGGCGTTTGCGGCGCTGATCCAGGCGTTCGTCACCTCCGACTTCTCGCTGGCTATCGCCTTCGAGCACTCGCATTCGGCGCAGCCGCTGCTGTTCAAGATCACCAGCGTCTGGGGCAACCACGAAGGCTCGATGGTGCTGTGGGTGCTGATCCTCGTCGCCATGGGCGCCGCGGTCGCGATGTTCGGCGCCAATTTGCCCGATGAACTGCGCAGCCTCGTGCTCTCGGTGCAGAGCCTGCTCACGGCGGCCTTCACCGGCTTCACGCTGTTTACCTCGAACCCCTTCGCGCGCCTGTCGCCGGTGCCGTTCGAGGGGCAGGAACTCAATCCGATCCTCCAGGACATCGGCCTCGCGGTGCATCCGCCGATGCTCTATGCGGGCTATGTCGGGTTCTCGGTCTGCTTCAGCTTTGCGATCGCCGCGCTGATCAGCGGCCGCATCGATGCGGCATGGGCGCGCTGGGTACGGCCGTGGACGCTGGTGAGTTGGATCTTCCTGACGCTCGGCATCGCGATGGGCTCCTACTGGGCCTATTACGAACTCGGCTGGGGCGGCTGGTGGTTCTGGGACCCGGTCGAGAATGCGAGCTTCATGCCGTGGCTCGCCGGCACCGCGCTGCTCCATTCCGCGCTGGTGATGGAAAAGCGCAACGCGCTCAAGATCTGGACGATCTTTCTCGCCATCATCACCTTCTCGCTGAGCCTGCTCGGCACCTTCATGGTGCGCTCGGGCATCCTCACGTCCGTCCACACCTTCGCCTCCGACCCGACGCGCGGGCTGGTGATCCTGGCACTGCTGGCGGCCTTCATCGGCGGCGCCTTCGCATTGTTCGCGTTCCGCGCCTCGGCGCTGCGGGCAGGGGGGCTGTTTGCGCCGATCAGCCGCGAGGGCGCGCTGATCCTCAACAATCTGTTCCTCGCCACGGCCGCGGCGGCGGTGCTGACCGGCACGCTCTATCCGCTGATCCTCAATGCGCTGACCGGGCGCACCATTTCGGTTGGAGCGCCGTTCTTCTCGCTGACGTTTGGCGCTGTCATGGCACCGCTGCTGATCGTCTTGCCATTCGGCCCGTTCCTCGCCTGGAAGCGCGGCGACCTCATTGCGGTGACGCAGCGCCTCGCGGGAGCGGCCGGCGCGGCGATCTTCGTTACCATCCTCATCTTTGCGCTGTCCGGCGCCTCGATCTCGCTGGCGCCGCTCGGCCTGCTGCTCGGCTTCTGGGTCAGCTTCGGCGCCATCGCCGAACTGATCGACCGGGCCGGCTTCGGCCGCATGGCGATCGGCCTCAGCTTCCGCCGCCTCGCGGGATTGCCGCGCACCGCGTTCTCTACCGCGCTGGCGCATTTCGGCATGGGCGTCACCGTCATCGGCATCGTCACCGCCAGCGCCTGGCAGCTCGAACTGGTGACGACGATGCAGCCCGGCACGAGCCGGCCGATGGGGGAATACTCCGTCGCCTTCGACGGCATCACCAACCGCGCCGGCGAGAACTTTTCCGCCGAGGCCGGCCGCTTCACCGTTACCGCCCCCGATGGTTCGACCCGCATCCTGTCGCCCGAGCGGCGCGTCTATCCGGCGAGCGGCACGCCCACCACCGAGGCGGCGATCGAGACCTACGGGTTCTCGCAGCTCTATCTGCAACTGGGCGAGCAGGCGGCCGATGGTGCCCATGTCGTGCGCGTCTGGTTCAAGCCGTACGTCACGCTGATCTGGCTCGGCGCGCTGATCATGGCCGCCGCGGGCGTCCTCTCGCTCAGCGACCGGCGCTTGCGTGTCGGTGCCCCGCGGCGGGCCGCAGCCAAGACCGCGCCCGCGGAATGAGGGCGCTGCTCGCCCTGCTGCTGATGCTGCTGCTGGCGGCGCCGGCCTTCGCCGTGCTCCCCGACGAAATCCTCGCCGACGCCGCGCTCGAAGCTCGCGCTCGAGAAATCTCGTCGACGCTCCGCTGCCTCGTCTGCCAGAACGAATCCATCGACGACAGCAACGCTGACCTCGCGCGCGAGATTCGGCTGATCGTGCGTGAGCGGCTGGTGGCGGGGGATAGCGACGAGCAGGTGGTGCAATATCTGGTCGATCGCTATGGCGAGTATGTGCTGCTGAAGCCGGTGTTTGCGCCGCACACGCTGGTGCTGTGGGCTGCGGCGCCGGTGGTGCTGGTGATTGGCGGGATCGCGATTGTCGTGGGGGTGCGGCGGAGGCGGCGGTTGCCGGCTGACGCGGGCGCGGTCCTTACGGCGGAAGAGCAGCGGGCGCTGGACGAGCTGCAAGGATAGGGCTGGAAACGGTATAGTTTCTATACTATATTGGCTCATGCTGTTCGAGTACGATCCAGCCAAGAGCGCTTCAAACAGGACGAAGCACGGCATCGATTTCGAGGAGGCGCAGGTGCTTTGGGACGATTTGAATCGTCTCCAGATCGCGGCTCAGTCCCGGGGCGAACCGCGATCGGCGATGATCGGAACGATAAGGGACCGTGTTTGGGTAGCGTTCTTCACGCTGCGAAACAGCAAGGTGAGACTGATCTCTGTGCGGCGAGCCAGAGACGAAGAGAGAGAACTTTATGAAGACGATCACGACCGCTGAACTGGACCGACGTTTTGACGATGGCGAAGACGTATCGGAATACCTCGACATGTCGACCGCGACCCGCCCGGGCCTCGAGAGCAAGCGTGTCAACGTCGACTTCCCCGCATGGGTGGTGAGCGGCCTCGATCGCGAGGCCCGGCGACTTGGTGTGACTCGTCAGTCCCTCATCAAAATGTGGATCGCCGAAAAGCTGCAATAGTGGACGCCTTTCTTCCCGCTGGCGTCGATCCGCTTCTCGCCCTCATCCTCATCGGCCTCAGCTTCGTGACCTCGACGGTCACTGCCACCTTTTCGCTGGGGGGCGGGCTGCTGATGGTGGCGATTCTCGCGCTGGTGTTTCCGCCGGCCGTGGTGGTGCCGGTGCATGGGGCGGTGCAACTGGGATCCAATGCCGGGCGGGCGCTGGTGCAGCGCGACCACATCCAGTGGCATCTGATCGTGTGGATTTCGCTCGGCGCAGTGCTGGGCGTCATTGTCGGGGGGCGGTTTGCATTCCTGCTGCCGGAGCATCTGTTTACGCTCATCATCGGCTGCTTCGTGCTGATCACGGCGTGGCTGCCGCAGCCGAAAATCGTTGGCGAGAATCGGGTGGTGCAGTTCTTGGGCGGCGCGGTGATCTCGGCGCTCTCGATGGTTGTGGGGCCGACCGGACCGCTGATTGCGACCTTCATCAAAGGGCTGGCCGACCGCCGGCAACTGGTGGCGACCCACGCGATGCTGATGACGGTGCAGAATCTGCTGAAAGTCGTCACCTTCACGGCATTGGGTTTTGCCTTCGCCTCTTACCTGCCGCTGGTCGCCGCGATGATCGTTGCGGGCTTTGGCGGTACCGCCGTCGGCAGCCATATCCTGCTGAAAGTGCCCGAGAGGGTGTTCCGCGTCGGTTTCAAGGTCGTCCTGACCATTGTGGCGCTCGATCTGATCCGCGGCGCGCTGTTCTGACACCAGCGGCGCGTCGCCGCGAGCCAGCGGACGACGCCGCACACGGACAAAAAACGCTGCCGTGATGGGGCCTTACCAAGAAGTAATGTTAGCGCCACTTTTCGGAAAGACGCGGGCTTCCATATAGGGCGTCATCCAATCTGAGAGCCCTCAAGGAGAACCCCATGAGCTCCAAATTCCTCGCCCGTTCCCGCAAGTGGGTCGGTGCTTCGGCGCTGGCCATCCTCGTCGGGCTCGGTGGCGGCGCCGCGTTCCTCGCGACCTCGGCCCCGATGGCCATCGCCCAGGTAACGCCCGCTGCCCAGGTCACCGTGCCTGAAGCCAATCCCGCCGTCGGTTTTGCCGATCTCGTCGATGCCGTAAAGCCGGCCGTCGTCTCGATCATCGTGCAGGGTCGCGACGCTCCTGCCCAGAACTCGGGCAACGAGTTCAACCCGCAGATGCCGGATCTTCCGGAAGACAATCCGTTGCGCAAGTTCTTCGAGCAATTCGGCGGACCTCCGGGCAACGGCGATCGTCCGCAGCGCGGCGACGGCAACTCGCCGCAGGGCCGCAAGTTCGTCGCGGCCGGTTCGGGCTTCGCGATCTCGGCCGACGGCTATGTCGTCACCAACAATCACGTCGTGCGCAACGCCACCAAGGTGACGGTCGTGCTCGACAATGGCGATGAGCACACCGCCACCGTCGTCGGGACCGACGAGCGCACCGATCTCGCGGTGGTCAAGGTCGAAGGCATTACCGATATGCCGTTCGTGACCTTCGCCGACGCCTCGCCGCGTGTTGGCGACTGGGTCGTGGCCGTGGGCAATCCCTTCGGCTTCGGCGGTTCGGTGACCGCGGGCATCGTCTCGGCGCTCGGCCGCGACGTGCAGGGTTCCGCTTATGGCGATTTCCTGCAGATCGATGCGGCCATCAACACCGGCAACTCCGGTGGCCCGGCCTTCAACCTCAAGGGTGAAGTGATCGGCGTGAACTCCGAGATCTACACGCCCAACGGCGGCAATGTGGGTATTGCGTTTGCCATCCCGGCGTCGACGGTCAAGCAGGTCAGCGCCCAGCTCATCTCCAATGGCGTCGTCACCCGTGGCTTCCTCGGCGTGTCGATCCAGGACGTCAACAAGGACATCGCCGACAGCGTCGGTCTCGATGCCGCTCGTGGTGCCCTCGTGACGCAGCTCAACGATGACTCGCCGGGCGGCAAGGCCGGGCTCAAGTCGGGCGACATCATCCTCGCCGTCGACGGCACCAAGATCGATGACGCCATCTCGCTCTCGCGCACCATTGCCGGCAAGGCACCGGGTGCCAAGGTCGAGCTCACCGTGTGGCGTGATCGCGCCGAGATGAAGGTCACCGCGACCCTCGGAACGCTCAACGAGCAGCAGATCGCTGCCGGTCCGGCCCAGCCCCAGCCGCCGGCCGATGTGCCGGCCGCGCCGACGCCCTCCAGCGTCGGCATCACGGTTGTGCCCAACGCCGACGGCGAAGGGCTCCTGATCCAGGACATCGACGAGAACTCGGTGGCCGCGGAGAAGGGCTTCACGGTCGGCGACGCGATCCTCGAGGTCGACAACACGCCGGTCGCGACCGCGGAAGAGTTCGAGAGCGCCATCACGGCAGTCAAGGATTCGGGTCGTGCGACCGCGCTGATCAAGGCCGAACGCAACGGCAATGTCCGCTTCATCGGCCTGCCGATCGAAGCGACGAACTAAGCAGGGGTTCTCCCCACCGGCTCCGGAGCAGACCGCTCCGGAGCCGATTTCTTACGCGACGTCACTCCTGCGTCGGCGGGAACCCAGGCACCACAGACCGGGCGCGGATGTGGCCTCTGGTTTCCCGCCTTCGCGGGAATGACGATGTGGTAAGCGATGCGATTACATCATACCCTTCAGCGAACTCGGGATTGGCGTCATGAAGATCCTTCTGATCGAGGATGACCGCGAAGCGGCGAGCTATTTGATCCAGGCGCTCGATGAGGCCGGGCACGTCACCCACCACGCCAGCGACGGCGAGACCGGCTACGCCATGGCGTCGGGCATGGATTACGACGTGCTGATCGTCGACCGCATGCTGCCCCGCCGCGATGGCCTGTCGATCATCGAGTCGCTGCGGGCCGAGGGCAGCAAGACTCCCGTCTTGATCCTCAGTGCCCTGGGCGAAGTCGACGACCGCGTGACCGGCCTCCGCGCCGGCGGCGACGACTATCTCGCAAAGCCCTACGCCTTCACCGAACTGCTCGCCCGCGTCGAAGTGCTGGCCCGCCGCTCGAGCCCATCGGAAGCCGCCACCGCCTACGCCGTGGGCGAGCTGACCCTCGACCGGCTGTCGCGCAAGGTCGAGCGGGAAGGCGAGACCATCCTGCTCCAGCCGCGCGAATTCCGGCTGCTCGAATATCTGATGAAGAACGCCGGCAAGGTGGTGACCCGCACGATGCTGCTCGAGAATGTGTGGGACTATCATTTCGACCCGCAGACCAACGTCATCGACGTCCACATGTCGCGGCTGCGCGGCAAGATCGACAAGGGCCACGCGAGCCCGCTGCTCCACACCATTCGCGGCGCCGGATACATGATCCGTGAGTAGGATCGCCCAGCTGTGGCGGACGACGACCGTTCGCCTCACGGCCATTTTCATTCTGCTGTTTGTCATCTTCTCGATTCTGCTGCTGACCTTCCTCGCCTATCAGTCGAGCATCCAGATCCAGCAGCAGCAGACCCGCGCCATCGATCGCGAGGTCGAACAGCTGCAACGCATCGACAGCAAGCAGGGCGTGCGCGGCATCGTCTTCGCCATCGCGCGGCTGGCCAGCCAGCCCGGCCCCGGGATCTATTATCTGGGCGACAATTCGGGCCTCCAGATCGTCGGCAACATCGAAAATATCCCGGCCAATGTGCTCGAGAGCGAGGGGGTCTTCTCGTTCGACTACAACGGTCCGGCGTTCGATCAGGAAGACGAGACCGCCGAAGGGCCCCAGGGCTATGCGGTGGTCCGCTCGCTGGTGCTCGAGTCCGGGCTGCGGCTGGTGGTCGGGCGCGATGTCGTCGAGCGCCGCGGGTTTACGGCCATCGTGTTCCAGGGCTTCTTTTATGCGGTGATCGGCATTCTGGTGTTCTCGGTGCTGGCGGGATTCATCACCTCGCGGCGTGTGCTGAAGCGCATCGACGCGATCAACGCGACCTCCGCCAAGATCATGGTGGGCAATCTCAGCGAGCGCATCCCGGTCACCAAGGCCAACGACGAGTTCGACACGCTGGCCACCAGCCTTAACGCCATGCTCGACCGGATCGAGGGGCTGATGCAGGGGCTGAAGGAAGTGACCGACAATGTCGCGCACGACCTCAAGACGCCGCTGACGCGGCTCAGGACCAAGGCCGAGGCGGCGCTGCGCGACAGCGCCGGTACCGAAACCCAGCGCGAGGCGCTCGAGACGACGATCACCGAGAGCGACAAGCTCATCAAGACGTTCAACGCGCTGCTGATGATTGCGCGCGCCGAGGCCGGTGCGCCGTCGGGGGCCTTTGCCGATGTGGATGTGAGCGCGGTCGCTGTGGACGTCGCCGATCTCTACGGGCCGGTGGCGGAAGAGCAGGGGCTGACATTCGAGACGGCGATCGCGCCGGACGTGCATCTGCGCGCCAATCGCGAACTGATCGGGCAGGCGCTGGTCAATCTCATCGAGAACGCGCTGAAATATTACGAGCCCGCTGAGGGCAAGGCCGGCAAGGTCAGCGTCGGCGTGCGGTCGGCGAATGGGCGTGTGCTGATCGAAGTGGGCGACAACGGGCCGGGTATTCCGGCCGAGGATCGACTGCGCGTCGTCGAGCGCTTCGTGCGGCTGGAGAAGAGCCGGACCGAGGCGGGGTCAGGCCTGGGGCTATCGCTGGTCAACGCGGTGGCGCGGTTGCACAAGGGCGAGTTTCGGATTGAAGACAATGCGCCTGGGGTTAGGGCGGTGATCGATTTGCCGGCCGCGGGCTAGTGCTCCGTCGGGATCGACGTTTCGCCGACGCCGAAGGCGCTCACGGTGCCGCCCTTCAGCATATAGCCCAGATATTGCGCGATGTCGGAATAGCCGCCCGGACGGTCGGCGCGGTAGGCGATCTTGCTGCCTGAGGCGGCGCCGAAATGCGCCTTGAGGTCGGCGAGCTTGGCGCCCACGCCCGGCACGTCGAACACCGGCGGGGCGAATTTGGCGTTGGGCGCTTCGCAATCGCCGGGCATCTTGGAGTTGGCCTCGACGGCCACCATCATGACGAATTCCTGGCCGCCGAAGGCGTTGGAGATGAACCAGGAGTTGGTGTCGGCCGCGTGGTAGCAGAGCCACGTCGCTTCGCCGGTGCTCTGGATCGTGCCGCCGAAGGCTTTCTGGATGTCCTTCATCTTGGTGGTCTGGAGACCGACGACCAGTTTGCCGACAACGATCTTGTCGACCGGCGCTTTCTGCAGATTGGCCTTCTTGAAGCTGAAGGCGTTGCCGTAGATGGCCGCGCCCATGCCGCTGAGGCCGGCCGCCTGAACCGGCGTGGCAAGGGCGAGGGCGGCGAGCAATAGTCCGGCGAGTTTGACGCGCATTTGATGGGCTTCCTAGAGCGGGCCGGAACATAGCGACTCGCCCTGGAATTGCCAGTGGTCACATGCGTGTGCCGCAAACTCCGCAAATGGGCGTGCTTGCGGCGCAACAGCGGCACGATTAGCGTTCCGCCGATGCCCGTCTCACTCGACACCCTCCTCACCGCCGCGCCCTATCTCAGCGGGCTCCATGCCCGCCATGGCGGCTGGCTGACCGAGGCTTTGACCGCGCCGGACGAAGCCTTGTCGCGCGAGCTGTCGGCGGTGGCTGGAGCCGGCCGGTCGGCGACGGCGGAGCCCGAGATTGCAGCAGCGCTTCGATACGCCAAGGGGCGCGTGGCGCTGCTCGC
>JBKJTB010000053.1:0-30821 GCA_046594305.1 Devosia sp.
AGGCGATGTGGCGGATGCGCTCGGAGGGCGTGAGCCCCAGATCGCCCCAGCGCGGCGGAATGCGGTTGGAGGCATGATCGACGACGATTGCGAACGGCTCCTTGCCGCCCGCATTCACAGTCCTCACCGGCGTCAGTAGATCCGCGTTCTGCCGCGGAGTCTCTGCAATGCCCATGCCACCCCCGGGCCCGGCCGAGAGCCGGAACGCCGCTTCAATTGTGGCAGTTGATTCGTTTTTCCCGGGGCTGTCAAACGCCGGACCGCCCGGAAACCGGGCGTCTGTGGATAATCTTGACCATTTGGTCAGGCGCCGTCGGACCGTTGTTCGGTCTGGCTGACATAGTGTTCCGGATCGAGCACGATCTTCTCATCGACGCTGCCGACGATGGCGGCGTCCTTGTCGGCATAGTCGATCTTGTCGAGGACGACGCGGATAAGCTCGAGCCGGGCACGACGCTTGTCGTTGGACAGGACGACCCGCCACGGCGTCTGGGGCGTGTGCGTCTCGGTCAACATGCGGTGAGCTGCCTTGGTGTAGTCGTCCCATTTGTCGATCGCCGCGATGTCGATGTCGGATATCTTCCAGCGCTTGAGCGGTTCGTGCCGGCGCTGGTGGAACTGCTTGAGCTGCATTTCGCGGCCGATGGCGAGCCAGAACTTGAAGAAATGGATATTATCACGGACCAGCATCTGTTCGAAGCGCGGCGCCTCGTCCATGAACGCATTCGTCTCCTCGGGCGTACAAAAGCCCATTACCGGCTCGACGCCGGCGCGATTGTACCAGGAGCGATCGAACAGCGTCGCTTCGCCCGCGGCGGGGAGCCAGTCGACATAGCGCTGGAAGTACCACTGCGTTCGTTCCCGGTCGGACGGCTTGGGCAGCGCGGCGTCGATCCAGTAGCGGCCATTGAGATGCTCGCGGAACGTGTCGATGGCACCGCCCTTGCCGGCGGCATCCCGTCCTTCGAACAGCGCGACGATGCGGGCGCCGGTGCGGATCATGTGCGACTGCAGCTTCACCAACTCGATCTGCAGCGGCACGAGCTTTTCGAGATAGTCGTCCTCGTCCAGCTTGTCGTCGTAGGGGTAGCCTCCTGACTTCAGCGCCCCCTTTTTCACCCATTTGGGGAGCTTGGGGTTCTCGATGTCGAATGTTTCGGGTTCGTCGGCCATGGTGCCCTCCGAAGGTGAGCGTGCATGGCGCGAGGTTTTGTGGCAAGTGCCGGACGCGAAGGTAAGTTACCGTCGCGATAAGCGGAGAATTATGGTGGCCGATCAAGTGACGCAGGGGCAGCGCCTGGCGATCCTCGCGGGCTTCGCCGATGCGTTGCCCGACCCTTGCGTGCTGATCGACCGGCGCTCGGTGGTGGTGCATCGCAACGCCGCCGCGATTTCGGAGTTTCCGGGGCTCGCGATGGGCACCTTGCTGACCAGCGCCCTGCGCAACCCGACTTTGCTCAACGCCATCGAGGCGGCGCGCCAGACGCGGACACGGCAATCGGTGGAACTGCACCAGAGCGTGCCCAACGTGACCTGGCACCGCGCCGACGTGGCGCCGCTCCCCGGCAACGACGAACTGCTGGCGGTGATGCTGCACAGCCTGACCGAGCAGAAGCGGCTCGAGCAATTGCGCTCCGATTTCATCGCCAACGCCAGCCACGAACTACGCACGCCCCTGACGTCGCTCGTCGGGTTCATCGACACGCTGCTCGGGCCTGCCGCCAAGGACGAGGCGGCGCGCGAGCGCTTCCTCAACATCATGCGCCAGCAGGCGGGGCGGATGTCCAATCTGATCGACGATCTGCTGTCGCTGAGCCGCATCGAGATGCGCCAGCATATGCGGCCGACCGGCTCGGTCGATTTGGCGACGCTGCTGCGCGAGGTGAAAGAAGGGCTTGAGCTGCAGGCGAGCGACGCGGGGATCAAGATCGAGATCGCGGCCGATGACTCGGCCGCCGTGACCGGTGACCGCAACGAACTCTACGAGGTGTTCGAGAATTTGATCGACAACGCCATCAAGTATGGCGGCGACGGCGGACGGGTGGAGGTGGCGGTCGGGCCGGGACGGTCGGGGTACGACTACGCCGTGTCGGTGACCGACCACGGCGTCGGTATCGAGCCGCAGCACGTGCCGCGCCTCACCGAGCGCTTCTACCGCGTCGATGCGGAATCGAGCCGCAAGAAGAAGGGGACGGGCCTCGGTCTCGCCATCGTCAAGCACATCGTCAACCGCCACCGCGGGCTGCTCACGATCCGCTCGAAGCCGGGCGAAGGCACGCGGGTGGACGTGCTGCTCAGCAAGTAGAGCGCGGGAACCGACCGGCCAAGATGACAGGGAGTTAACGAACCTGTCCGACTTCGTGTATTGTCGCCATTGGCAGCGGTTCGTAGCTAAGCGATCTGCGGGGCCACTAACGGCTGCCGTTCACTTCAGGGAGTGACGACATGTCTGAACACGATCACGACGACCACAAACACGGCCTCGAGTTCGATCTCGAAGCACTGGCGCGCCAGCGGATGGGCCGGCGCGGCATGCTGGCGCTGCTCGGCGGCGGCAGCGTCGCGGCGCTTGTTGGCTCCTACGCCCCGAGCGCGCTGGCGGTCGATGCGATCTGCGTCGTCGATGCGTCGGAGACGGCGGGGCCCTATCCGGGCGACGGCTCGAACAATGCGCCCGGTAACACCAGCAACATCCTCAGCGACAGCGGCGTGGTCCGCAGCGACATCACGTCGAGCTTCGGCACGTCCACCAATGCGGCAGCGGGCATTCCGCTGACGCTCAAGATCAAGATCGGCGACGCCGGCAATGCCTGCGCGGCGCTGCCGGGCTACGCGATCTATGTCTGGCACTGCACCAATGACGGAAAGTACTCGCTCTACACCGAACCGGACGAAAACTATCTGCGCGGCGTGCAGGTGGCCGATGCCGCCGGCATGGTGAGCTTCACCACGATCTTCCCCGGCTGCTACGACGGTCGCTGGCCCCATATCCACTTCGAGGTCTACGAGACTCTCGACAAGGCGACCGACCACCGGAACGCCGTTCTGACCTCGCAGTTCGCGCTGCCGACGGCAGCCTGCAACGAGGTCTATCCCAACGCCGCCGGCTACGAGGCAAGCGTCTCCAACTTCGCCCGCATCTCGATCGACAGCGACAACGTCTTCCGCGACAACAGCACCGTCGAAATGACGATGATGACCCCGGCACTGACGGGAAGTGTCACCGACGGGTATGTGGCCGAGGTGACGGTGGGCGTCGCGGCGTAGCGCAAACAGAAAGGGCGCCCAGAGGCGCCCTCATCTTGTTCGGCGAGAAGAAACGGCTCAGCGCCGCTTCTTCTCGATCTGGTGGTAGGCCCGGCGCGAGTGGAAGTCGCAGTAGGGCTTGCCGTCTTCCGAGTGCTGGCCGCAGAAGTAGAAGTCGGGCGTCAGCGGGTCGCCGATCGGCCATTTGCAGGTCTGCTCGTTGAGATCGAGCAGACTGAGACGCTGGTCTTCGGGGATGTAGAGCTCCTGCACCTGTGGCGCGACATAGACCTCGCGCTCGTATTCGTGCTCCATCTTAAGCGCTGTGGCGCCCTGGGTCATCCCGCCACCGCCGCCGCCCGGCGAAGCCGAGCGCGACTTCATCATGCTCGCAATGCCCGAGCTCGGACGCGACGCACCGGTCGAGATGCGGCGCACCCCGCCCGAGGGGCGGGGCGTTGTCCGCGCCCGGGGCGTGGAACTGGCGGGCTTGGCCCGGCCGCTGAGTTTCAACCTGTGGACCTTGCCAATCACCGCATTGCGGGTGACGCCTTCGGCAAGGACGCCGGCGATCTGGCTTGCCGACAGACCTTCCAGCCAAAGTTTCTTGAGAAGCTCGACGCGTTCTTCGGTCCAGCCAACAGATTCCATCGTTTCAACCGCCTTCTAGTCAGAATCCCTCACCGTGCTGTCGCAGGAGGTGCAACAGCCTCATACGCTACTCATCGTAGGTCGAGAGGGTTCGCCACACGAAATATCGTGTCCCAACGAGGTTGATACTACACGGCCCGCGAATCCGGGATCAAGCGTCCCTTCCGGTTTTCACCGGGGAAAACCCCCGCCGGCGACGCCTGTTCCAAGCGATGAGTCAAATCAGGCACTTGGCCCCAAAAGTTGACTTTGAAGGTCTCGATGGGCATAGGGGTTTGTGCTCCGACGCGCGCCTGATAGCCGCGCGTTTTTGGTTTTTTCGGGGCAAAAGCAACCGTCTCAACACTTAACCCACAGGGGAAGACCATGTCTGCGCTGTACGGCACCTACGCCAGATCGCCACTCGCTTTTGAGCGGGGCGAGGGCGTGCGCCTGATCGCGCAGGACGGAACCCGATATCTGGATTTCCACGCGGGTATTGCCGTCAATGCGCTCGGTCATGCCGACCCGCATCTGGTCAAGACGCTGAAAGAGGCCGCCGAGAAGGTCTGGCACACCTCCAACGTGTTCACGATCCCCGAGCAGGAGCGGCTCGGCCAACGGCTTGTCGACGCGACTTTTGCGGACTCGGTGTTTTTTACCAACTCCGGCGCCGAGGCGCTCGAATGTGCCATCAAGACGGCGCGGCACTATTTCTTCGCCAAGGGCGAAGCCGAGCGCTACGAGATCCTTGCCTTCACCGGCTCGTTCCACGGCCGGACTCTCGGGACGATCGCGGCGGCCGGCAACCCGCATTATGTCGAAGGTTTTGGCCCGCCGCTCGCCGGCTTCACCCACATTGCGCCCAACGACATCACGCTGGTCGAGGCGGCGATTACGCCCAAGACCTGCGCCATCCTGATCGAGCCGGTGCAGGGCGAGGGCGGCGTGACCGCCATGTCGCTCGAGTACATGCGCGGGCTTCGCGCCCTCTGCGACAAGCACGGCATGCTGCTGATCCTCGATGAGGTGCAGTGCGGCTATGGCCGGACCGGCCGCTTCTTTGCGCATGAATGGGCGGGGATCGAGCCCGACATCATGGCGGTGGCCAAGGGCATCGGTGGCGGTTTTCCGCTCGGCGCCTGCCTCGCCAAGGGCGAAGTGGCGAAATCCATGGTGCCTGGGACGCACGGCTCGACCTATGGCGGCAATCCGCTGGCCTGTACGATCGGCAATGCGGTGCTCGACCGGGTGCTCGAGCCGGGCTTTATCGAGCATGTCGACCAGATGGGGCAACGGCTGAGCTGGCATCTGCAGCAATTGCAGCAGCGCTTTCCGCAGTATGTGGTGGAGCTGCGCGGCAAGGGACTGCTCGCGGGTATCAAGATCGATGACTCGATCGTGGTGCGTGATTTCGTGGCGCGGCTGCGCGACGACCATCAATTGCTGATGCAGGGGGCGGGCGAGAATGTGCTGCGCCTGCTGCCGCCGCTGATCGTCACCGAGGCCGACATCGAGGAAGCTGTGCAGAAGATCGGGGCTGCCTTCGCGGCGATCGATGCCGAAGCCGGCAAGGAGCACGTGACAGCATGAGTACCCCCCGGCACTTCTTGACCCTTGAGGATTTCACCGAGGACCAGCTCCGCGGCATGCTCGCCGTAGCGACCGAGCTCAAGGCGCGGACCAAGCGCGGCGAGCGCGACGAACTCTTGAAGCACAAGATGCTGGCGATGATCTTCGAGAAGCAGTCGACGCGCACCCGCGTCAGCTTCGACGTGGGCATGCGCCAGCTCGGCGGCGAAACAATGTTCATGACCGGCGACAGCATGCAGCTCGCCCGCGAGGAGACGCTGGCCGACACCGCCCGCGTCATGAGCCGCTATGTCGATGCGATCATGATCCGCATCCTCGACCACGACGATCTGCTCGATCTGGCGAGTGCTTCCGATATTCCGGTGATCAACGGACTGACGCGCCGTGCCCATCCCTGCCAGGTGCTGGCGGACGTGCAGACGTTCGAAGAGCACCGCGGCTCGATCAAGGGCGCGAAAGTCGCCTGGGTCGGCGATTCCAATAATGTGCTGCAATCCTGGGTGCACGCGAGCAAGCTCTTCGGCAACCGCTTCGCCATCGCCTGCCCGGACGAATACGGCCCGGATCAGGCGCTGCTCGCCGACATCCGCGAGGCCGGCGCGAATGTGACGTTGGGCGAGGATCCGCTCGAGGCGGTCAAGGATGCCGACCTCGTGATCACCGACACCTGGGTGTCGATGGGCGACACCGATGTGAGCGATCGCCGCAAGACCTTGAAACCGTACCGGGTGGACACCAACTTGCTGGCGCGGGCGGACAAGGATGCATTGTTCATGCACTGTCTGCCGGCTCACCGCGGCGACGAAGTTACCGATGAGGTCATAGACGGGCCGCAATCGGTGGTCTTCGATGAGGCCGAAAACCGTCTACACGCGCAAAAGGCGATCCTGTGCTACTGCTTCGGGATCGATACGGTCTGAATTGGCAGAACTGCAACTCACTGACTACGGCCTCGATCGCGCTGAATCCGGCGACGATGTCGTGGTTCCGTTCACCCTCGAAACACTCGACGGCCGCGGTCGCATCGTCCGGCTGGGCGAGGCGCTCGACCAGATCCTGACGCGCCACAACTACCCCGCGCCGGTCGCCCGGCTGCTGGGCGAGGCTGTGGTGCTGGCGGCGCTGATCGGCTCGTCGCTGAAGTTCGAGGGCAAATTCATCCTGCAGACGCAGACCGACGGGCCGGTTACCCTCATCGTCGTCGACCTCGATGCGCCTGATGGCCTCCGCGGCTACGCGCGCTTCGATGCCGATGCCGTGCAGCGGGCGATCGAGTTGGGTGAGACCAAGCCTGGGCAGATGCTCGGCAAGGGACACCTCGCGATGACGGTGGACCAGGGCGCGGATATGGAGCGCTACCAGGGCATCGTGGCACTCGAGGGCGGCACGCTCGAGGATGTGGCGCATACCTATTTCCAGCAATCCGAGCAGGTGCCGACGCTGGTGCGGCTCGCGGTGGCGCAGCTCACCCGCAAGGGCGAGCGGCATCCGCATTGGCGGGCCGGCGGCGCGCTGGTGCAGCATTTGCCGCCGCATGGCGAGCGCACGATGGCGGACCTGCCGGGCGACGGGAATTTCGACAATCCGGACACGGCCGACCAGAGCTTCGCCGAAAGCGACAAATGGGCGACGACGCGCTCGCTGCTCTCGACCATTGCCGATGACGAGTTGGCCGATCCCGATGTGAGCCCCGAGCGGCTGCTGTTCCGCCTGTTCCACGAGCACGGTGTCCGGGTGTTTGATCCGATTGCGCTCGAGGAGCGCTGCACGTGTTCGGTCGACCGCATCGAGTCGATGCTGCGCGACAATTTCACCGCTGAAGAGCGGGCGGACATGGTGGTGGACGGCGAGATCGAGGTGGTGTGCGAGTTCTGCTCGGCGGACTACCACTTCAAGCCGCACGAGTTCGAAGGCACCGAGCACTAAGTCGTGAACGGCCGCGCCGCGACCGTTCGCCAACTTTAATTTGTCTCACTCCGCTGATCCGCTTAGGCTTTCTCGCGCCGATAGCAGCGGGTTGGGCTTTGGAACAAGATAAGATCGACGTCACGCGGGCAATGCCCGTGGCCGCAGCATCAAGGCGCCGCGGCGCGCCGCTGTGGCTGCAACTCCTGCTCTCCCTGATCATCGTCGTTGCAGCGGTTGTGCTGGCCGGGCTCTACAATGCCCAGGCAAACCAGATGCTGGCGCAGGTGGGGTTGAGCCTGCCGCTGTTGACTGCGAGCGCTGAAACGGCGCCCGCGCAGGCGCCGCAGCAGGGCGGCGGACAACAACAGACGCAAGCCCAGGGTGGTGGTCAGCAGGCGCAAGGGCAGGGTGGGCCGCGGCAAGGCCAAGGGGCGCCCGGTGGCGGACGACCCGCTGGCGCCGGGGGACGGAGTGCGGTGGTCGTCGCGGCGCCGGTCGGCGAGGGCACCATCAACGACAAGCTGACCGCGATCGGCGAAGGCAGCGCCATCAACGCGGTGACCATCACCTCCGCTTCGGGCGGCACGCTGCTCGCGGTGGCCGTGAAGCCGGGCGATCAGGTGGCGGCCAATGACGAGATCGCGACGCTCGACGAGGGCACGCAGCAATTCGCCTTCGATCGCGCCAAACTCGCGGCGACCGATGCGGAGGCGGCACTGGCCCGTGCCACCGAACTTACCAACTCCAACTCGCTGTCGAGCGTGCAGCTCTCGGCAGCGCAACTCGCGGCAGACAATGCGCGGCTCGAATTGCGTAACGCCGAGATGGCGCTCAACCAGCGCACCATCCGCACGCCCGTTGCCGGTACGGTCGGGCTGATCCAGGTTCTGCCGGGCAATCTGGTCAATGCACAGACCGTGGTGACGACGGTCGAGGACTCGTCCGAAATCCTCGTCAACTTCTGGGTACCCGAGCGCTATGCCAGCCAGATCGCTGTCGGCGCGCCGGTGGCTGCGGGTTCGGTGGCGCTGCCGGGCGATGTGTTCGAGGGGGTTGTGTCGGCGGTCGATAACCGCATCGACCCGCAGAGTCGTACCCTGCAGGTGCAGGCGACGCTGCCTAACGATGCGGGCACGATCCGTCCTGGAATGTCGTTCCCGGTCGGGATGAGTTTTGCCGGCCAGACCTTCTCCGCGGTCGACCCGCTCTCGATCCAGTGGTCGAACGAGGGCGCCTATGTGTGGAAGGTGACGGACAGCAAGGTCGCCAAGGGTATGGTCGAGATCGTGCAGCGCAATTCGGACGGCGTGCTGGTCAAGGGCGACGTGGTGCCGGGCGATATGGTCGTGACCCAGGGTGTGCTGCAACTGTCCGACGGCCTCGCCGTGCGTCTGCTGGATGATGGTCCACGCGGCAGCGGCGCGCCGCCCGCAGGGAATCCCGGGACCGTAAATGGCGGCGCCAGCACGGGCACTACGACCCCGGCAGGCCGGCGATGAGCATCGCCAGCCAGAACGCGCGCGGTGGACAGGTCGCGAGCCTCTTCGTCCGCCGCCCGGTGCTGGCGGTGGTGATCAATGCGCTGATCATCGTGGCGGGCCTCGCGGCTTTCCTCGGCGTCGAAGTGCGCGAGTTGCCCTCGGTCGAACAGCCAGTGCTGACAGTGTCGACGAGCTTCCCCGGCGCCGCGGCCGAGACGGTCGACCGCGAGATCACGGCGACGGTCGAAGGCGCGGTGGCCCGTGTGCAAGGCGTCACCGGCATCTCGTCGGGCTCGTCCTACGGCTCGTCGCGTGTCACGCTGACCTTTGCCGACGGCACCAATCTCGACAACGCGACCTCCGACGTGCGCGATGCGACGAGCCGGCTGATCAACCGCTTCCCCGATGGCGCGGAAGCGCCGGTGATCATCAAGGCCGACTCCAATGCCGGCGCGATCCTCCAGATTTCCGTGACCTCGGACACGATGAGCCGCGACGAGCTGTCGGCCCTCGTCGACAACACCATCATCGAGCGCATCGCGGCGGTGAATGGCGTCGCGGATGTGCAGGTCTACGGACAGCAGACGAGCGTCTTTACCATCGACGTCGACGAGCAGAAGCTCGCGAGTCTGGGCTTGACGGTCGGCGACATCCGGCAGGCGCTGTCGAGCATCGCGTTCGACACCGCAGCGGGGTCGATCAACGGCGCCAACCAGAACATCAATGTGCGGGCGATGGCGGAGGTCACCACGCCCGCCGACTTCGAGAACCTCACCATCCGCGATCGCACGCGGCTTGGCGATGTGGCGAGCGTGATTTTCGGGCCGACCTCGTCGTCGAGCGGGCTGAGTTCGGACGGCAAGTCCGGCATCGGTATCGGCGTGGTGCGGCAGGCGCAGTCCAATACGGTCGGTATCTCCGAGGGCGTCCACAAGGCGGTCGAGGATCTGCAGAAGACGCTGCCGCCCGGCGTCGAGATCAAGGTGTCGAGCGACGATTCCATCTTTATCGCCGGCGCGCTGCACGAAGTCGAGATCGCGGTGATGATCGCGGTGGTTACCGTGATCGCGGTGATCTTCCTCTTCCTCATGGACTGGCGCGCGACGCTCGTGCCGGCCATTTCGATGCCGGTGGCGTTGATCGGCACCATCGCCGGCATTTATCTCGCCGGCTTTTCGGTCAACATCTTGACGCTGCTCGCGATCGTGCTGGCGACGGGCATCGTGGTCGACGACTCGATCGTGGTGCTTGAGAATATCGTGCGGCGGCGCGCTATGGGGGCAGGGCCGCGCGCGGCGGCGGTGCTCGGCACGCAGGAAGTGTTCTTCGCGGTGATCGCGACGACGCTGACGCTGGCCGCGGTGTTCGTGCCGATCTCGTTCCTGCCGGGGCAGACCGGCCGGCTGTTCCGCGAGTTCGGGTTTACGCTCGCTATTGCCGTGGGGCTGAGCGCCGTAGTGGCGCTGACGCTCGGGCCGATGCTCGCCTCGCGCATGCTCAAGGAGCACGATCACGGCACCAACCGCAATCCGATCGCCGCGATCGGGCGCGGTCTCGGCGCCATCTATCGGAGCGTGCTGCGCTTCTGCCTCGACACGCCGCTGGTAGTGATCGTCATCGCCCTGCTGTTCGCGGGCTCCTCCTGGTTCGTGTTTACCTCGCTGCGCCAGGAACTGACGCCAACCGAGGACCGCGCCGCCATCAACGTGCGCGTCTCGGCGCCGCAGACCGTGAGCCTCGATTTCACCCGCACGCAGATGCAAAAGCTCGAGGAGTTGTTCCAGCCGCTGGTGGCGAGCGGCGAGGTCGTTTCGATGTTCTCGATTTCGGGCTTTGGCTCCAACACCTCGAGCGGCAACATCACCCTGTCGCTGGCGCCGTGGGACCAGCGGGCCCGCAGCCAGCAGCAGATCACCGCCGAGGTCAACCAGATCGCCCTGCAGGTGCCGGGCGTTCGCGTCAGCGTGGGCAGTGGCAATAGCCTCGGCGTACGCGGCGGTGGCAGCGGCATGCAGTTCGCCGTCGCCGGTTCCGACTACGCCGATCTGGCCGACACGGCGCAGAAGATCGCCGATGCGATGATGGAGGATCCCAAGTTTGGGCGCGTCACCGTCAACTACAACGCCACGCAGCCGCAACTGACATTGATCATCGACCGCGAGAAGGCGGCAGCGCTCGGCATCGACATCAACGGGCTCGCCACCACCATGCAGGCGATGATCGACGGCGCCAATGCGGGCTCGGTGTTCGTCGAGGACGCGAGCTACGCCGTGCGCATGGTCTCGACCTCGTCGCCGGTGAACGACCCGAGCGATCTCGAGAACATTTTCCTGAAGACCACCGACGGCAAGTACGTGCCGATGTCCTCAATCGCAACGCTGACCGAGGCGCCGATCGCGCCCAACCTTAGCCGCGAGCAGCAGCGCCGTATCGTCTCGGTCAGCGCTTCGCTCGACGGCGGCTATGCGCTGGGCGACGCCTATTCGCGCATGCTGACCCTCGCCCAGCCGATATTGCCGGAGGGCGACACTATCCTGCCGCTGGCCGAGGCCAAGACCATCGGGGATTCAAACTATGGCCTCGCCATCACCTTCGGTTTCGCGCTGGTGGTGATCCTCCTGGTGCTGGCGGCGCAGTTCGAGAGCGTCTACGCGGCGGTGATCGTGATGGTCACAGTGCCGTTCGGGCTCGCTTGCGCCGTCTACGCAATGTGGTTCACCGGCGGCAGCCTCAACATTTACTCGCAGATCGGCCTGATCATGGTGGTCGGCATCATGGCCAAGAACGGTATTCTGATCGTCGAGTTCGCCAACCAGCTGCGCGACCGTGGCCTCGAAGTGCGCGACGCGATCGAGGAATCCGCCAACATCCGCCTGCGGCCGGTGGTGATGACGATGATCGCCACTGTGCTCGGTGGCGTGCCGCTGGTGCTGTCCTCCGGCGCCGGGGCTGAGGCACGGCGGGCTTTGGGCTGGATCATTGTGGACGGCCTCGGTTTTGCAGCGATCTCGACATTGCTCCTGACCCCGGTCGCTTATCTGCTGCTCGCGCGGTTCAGCAAGCCCAAGACGCATGAGGAAGCGCGGCTCGAAAGCGAACTGGCATCGGCCAATACGGCGTTGATTCGAACGCCGGCGGAGTAGTTTCCGCGCGACTTCCCGCGGGTCTAGAATGTATGCCGGAGGTGAGTCATGGACACATCTTTTCGCGTCATCATCGGAGCCCTGATGCAACTGGCCGTGACCCTTGCGGTCATGGGCGTGCTGCTGTTCTGGCCCGCCGGTACCTTGAGCTGGCCAGGGGCGTGGTGGTTCGCCACGGCGTTCCTCGTTTGC
Source organism: Devosia sp. (assembly GCA_046594305.1). Taxonomy (GTDB): domain Bacteria; phylum Pseudomonadota; class Alphaproteobacteria; order Rhizobiales; family Devosiaceae; genus Devosia_A. Next base: position 12,194 of record JBKJTB010000053.1, read on the forward strand.
ACATTGATTGCCGTCGTCATCATCTGGCGCGTCAATCCGGAGATTTTCGCGGCGCGCTCGCGCATCCAGCCGGGAACAAAAGCCTGGGACTACTTCTTCATTGCCCTGATCATCGGCGGCTTCCTGCTGGTGCTGGTGGTTGGTGGGCTCGACTTCCGCTTCAGCTGGTCAGCCATGCCTGCATGGCTTGTGGCCGTCGGCTACGCCCTGTTCCTGCTGGGCTATGCCGGGTCGATCTGGCCTGTCGCCGTCAACCGGCACTTCGAGCCGGGCGTGCGCATCCAGGAAGACCGCGGACAGACGGTGATCGACACCGGTCCATACGCCCTCGTGCGGCATCCGGGATATAGCGCCGCGGTGCTGCTGATCTTCGGCATGGCGCTGATGCTCGGATCATACTGGGCGTTGATCCCGGCCATCATCGCCGTTGGTGGGACGGCCGTGCGAACTGTGTTCGAGGAGCGCACATTGCGCGCCGAACTTGCCGGCTACATCGACTACACGCAGCGCGTGAAATATCGCTGGGTGCCCGGCGTCTGGTGATCAGCCGACGAGCTCGTAGTCGAACTCGTAGAAATGCTTGCCACCGGCCTCGATGACGATGGCCATGGTGCCGCCGAGGCCTGTCAGCTGCTCGGTGCCGCTGTCGGCGACAACGTTCACGGTCAGCGACTGGCCGGCCGGACTTGAGTGTCCCGAATGCTGCAGGATGAAGCTGCCGGTGCGGCCGTCGAGCGTGCCGGTGACGCGCTCAAGCGCCGTGTAGCCCGCCGACTCGGGCTTGCCGCCGCGTGCCGCGATCATCTGGCCGACGCTGTTGGCCTCGAGCGCGCCGTGAAACTGCTTGTCGAGGTTGAAGCGACCGAGAAACGCCGCGGCCTCGCGCTCGTCTGCGGGCTGCGGCGTCATCTTGACCTCGAAGGGGCCGCGTACTTTCGGCATCAGATCTGCTCCAGTGCAAAGCTCAGGTCGGCGATCAGATCGTCGGCGTTCTCGAGCCCCACACTCAAGCGCAACAGACCCGGCGTGATGCCGCTTTCGAGGCGGACCTCTTCGGTGAAGCGCTGATGCGTGGTTGTCCCGGGATGGGTGATCAGCGATTTGGCGTCGCCCAGATTGTTGGAGATGAGGATCACCGACAATGAGTCCGACAGCTTGAAAGCTGCCTCGCGTCCGCCCTTCACGTCGATCGCCATCAGCGTCGAGCCGTTCGCCATCTGCCGCTTGGCGAGATCGTATTGCGGGTGCGATTTGAGGAACGGATAGGCGACGTCTGCGATTTTGGGATGGCCGTCGAGAAAGGCGGCGACTTTTGCGGCGTTCTCGCTCATCTGCCGGACCCGCAACGGCATGGTTTCGAGGCTCTTGAGCAGAACCCACGCATTGAACGGCGACAGCGACGGGCCGGTCTGGCGCAGCAGCGTGTGGATGTCGCCCTCGATCAATTCCTTGCTGCCCAGCACAACGCCGCCCAGCGTCCGGCCCTGACCGTCGATATGCTTGGTGGTCGAGTAGGTGACGAGGTCGGCGCCGAGCTTCAGCGGATGCTGGTACAAGGCCGTCGCGAACACATTGTCGACGATGAGTTTGGCACCGTGGGCGTGCGTAATCTCGGCGACGGCCGCGATGTCGACCAGCTCCAGTGTCGGATTGGTCGGCGTCTCGATGAACACGACCTTGGTGTTGGGCCGCATGGCCTTTTCGAAATTGGCGGGATCGCGGCCATCGACCAGCGTCGAGGTCACGCCCCAGCGCGGCATGAAATCCTCGACCACATAGCGGCATCCGCCGAACAGCGCGCGCGACGCGACGATGTGGTCGCCGGCGCGAACCTGGCTCATCACGGCATTGGTGACCGCCGACATGCCCGTCGCGAAAGCGCGGGCCGCCTCGGCGCCTTCGAGCAGCGCCATGCGGTTCTGGAACATGTCGAGGGTGGGGTTGGCGAAGCGCGAGTAGTTGTGGCCTTCGATCTTCTTGGTGAAGATGTCTTCGGCATGCTGCGAACTCGGATAAGAATAGCCCGAATTGAGGAAAATCGCCTCGCTGGTTTCATTGAACTGCGACCGCATCGTGCCGCCATGGACGAGCTGCGTTTCCGGCGCCCATTTGGTCGGATCGCTCAGCGGATGATTCTTCTTGTTCGGCATTGGGGTGGCTCCAAAAACAAAACCGGCACGCAATTGCTGCGGCCGGTTCGAGCACGGGTCCCTTTAGCGACTTGTTTTAAGTGGCTGCAATCAGACCGGCCAAATCACCACTGGCCGGGGATATATCGCCCAAGCCGCCTTGGCGTCAACGTCCGCGGTTGCTAACGAGGAGCATGCAAGACAACGAACTTTGGTCGGCGGGCGTGTTTCCCGCCCGGTATATCGAGCGGCTGCGCACGGCGGGCGGCATCGTGGCGCCGCGCTTCGACGACGATCAGGTGCAGCCGGCCAGCCTCGATCTGCGGCTGGGCGACGTCGCCTATCGCGTCCGTTCGAGCTTTTTGCCCGGACCTGAGCACACGGTCGAGGAACGTATCCGCTCGCTCGAACTGCATCGGCTTGACCTCAGCGACGGCGCGGTGCTGGAACGTGGCTGCGTCTATCTCGTGCCGCTGCTCGAGAGCCTCGATCTGCCGCCGACGGTGAGCGCGGGCGCCAATCCCAAGAGCTCGACCGGGCGGCTCGATGTGTTTACCCGCGTCATCGGCGACAAGGCGCGCGGCTTCGACACGCTGCCGGCCGGCTACAGCGGGCCGCTCTATCTTGAAATCTCGCCACGGACGTTCCCGGTGCGGGTCCGCCGCGGCTCGCGGCTGAGCCAGATGCGGTTCCGCGTCGGCGACACGCGGTTGTCGATCGCCGAGCATCAGACGCTGCACCGCGTGGAGACGCTGGTGATCGACCCCAATGAGGAAGTTGGCGAGGGCGTAGCGCTGTCGATCGATCTGAAGGGCGAGGAGCGCAATGGGCTCATCGGCTTCCGGAGCAAGCGGCATACACCGGTGATCGACATGGACAAGAAGGACTCGCTCGACGTCCTCGACTATTGGGAGCCCCTGATTAACCGGGGCAGCGACGAGTTCATCCTCGATCCGGACGAGTTCTACATTCTGGTGAGTCGCGAGAGCGTCCACGTGCCCCCCGCCTATGCCGCCGAGATGCTGCCCTTCGACCCGCTGGTGGGTGAATTCCGCGTCCACTATGCGGGGTTCTTCGATCCCGGCTTCGGCCACTCGGCCGCTGGCGGCACTGGCAGCCGCGCGGTGCTCGAAGTGCGCTCGCGCGAAGTGCCGTTCATGCTCGGCCACGGCCAGACGATCGGTCGCTTGATCTACGAACGGCTCGCGGAGAAGCCAGACCGGCTCTACGGCTCGGGGCTAGGCTCGAACTATCAAGCGCAGACGCTGAAGCTCAGCAAGCACTTCCGGCCGTTTGCGGTTTAGCTGCCGCGGCGCAGCGTGGCCGTCCCGCTGCTGAGGGTAAAGGCTGCGTCGATGACCAGCACGGACGCGGCGGCGCGTGAGGCGAAGGCCGCGGCGACGGTGTCGAGATTGGCGGTAGTCGCTTCGAGCGCATCGCCATTGCTGTCGGAGAAGCCGAGGCGCGTCTGGCCGCTGAGGTTGCCGGCTTCACCCACGAAGACGAAGAAATAGAGGGTGTTGGCCTCGGGACCGGTCGCCGCCTCGGCGCCGGACGGCACGACGCTGGACTGGCCCTCGAAGGTGACCTCGGATTTGCGCTGCCCGAGGAAGTCGGCGAGACCGCTCTCGAACTGCGCGCTCGACGGATTGACCAGACGGTGCACGTCGAAGCCACGCTCGCGCAGCATCGCCTCCCACGCATCGGCGTCGGTGTCGTCGTCATCGGCGTTGCCGGCGGTGACCACCAGGGCCTCGAGTTTGCGGGTGGCCGACGGCCGGCCGAGATAGATGTCGCCATTGATGCTGGTCGAGAGCAGCGGGCGGGGCGCGGTGCGGTCGCCGCGCATCTCCTCCTGCGCCCGCATGAAGGCGTCGAGCAGCGGCGTATTGGGATCGGTCAGATGCGTGACGGCCGAAGCTGTGAACTGGGTGCGCTCGGCGGTGCCCAGCTTGAAGTCGGAGCGCGAGGTGGCGAAGGCGATGAACTGGCCGGTGATATCGGTGCGCCTGGCTTCGCCGGCGATCTCGGCATCGATCGAATTGCTCTGGGCTTCGAGCGCGGCGCGCTGCGCCTCGCGGAACCGTCCCTCGGCATTGACGCTCCAGAAGGCGAGGCCGATGGCGGCGACCGCAAGCGTGCCGGAGGCCACGAGGCCGAGCATGGTGCGCCGCGACAGCCGCTGGAGGGCCTCCTCCTTGGCCGCCTGTTCGACACCAACGGCGGCGAGGCGCTCGGCCTCGAGCGCCGCCTGGCTCCGCTCGTGATCCTCGCTGGCGTCGACAAAACTGCGCTGCAGGTCGGTCGGGTGCGGCCCGCTCTCGGTGGCGCGGGTGATCCAGTGATGTGCCGCATCGAGTTCGGGCCCGCGAAGCAGCAGCACGTCGGGCCGGCCGCGCTGGATCCAGCGCTCGGCCAATTCGCCGATGCGGGTATGCTCGCGGATCCACGCGGCATCGGTGGTGAGCGCGGTTGCAAGTTGCTTGAGAGCCCGTGGAAAACTCTGGCGGCCGTCGAAGAAGATGTAGTTGAGGCGACCGAGCGATGCCGGCGCGTCGGCATCGGGGACCGGGATCAGGACGACCGGGATGATGCGCTTGCTCAGCGCTTCCGCCGCCGCGATCTCCCACGCGCATTGCTGCGAAACGACGGAGCCCGGCGTCATCACGAAGACCATCGTGTCGGCGGCCGCGATCAGCCCTTCGAGCCGCTTCTCCCAGTCTTCGCCCGCAGCGATGTCGTTGCGATCGAGAAACGCGTCAAAACCCGCGACGTCGAGCGCATCGACGAGCTCTTCGGCGAACGCTGCGCCATCCTTGCGGGCGTAGGAGATGAAGACTTTGAGCGACTGGTCGGATTTGGGCATAAGGCTCAGTAGAACGAAATCCCGCGCGGGTCACGGGTGGGCCGCAGTGACCAGAGCTTGACGGCCCGATTATGGCGCGGCGCGGTCCGATCCGGGGCGGTTCGCAGTTGCCCGGGTTTTCGCTATACCGAGGGCGATGATTTGAGGGATTCGTCAGTGCCGCCTCTCCGCACCGATTTCGCCCGCTTCCGCCGGGACGGCCGCTGATGGCTGGTCAGGACGAGATCGTGTCACCGTGGGATCTGCTGGCCCGGTCGCGTTCGCCGCTCCATTCCCGATTTCGCCGTCTCGAGGGGGAGCCTCCCGAAGGCCTGCCCCAGGGCTTCACATTGGGGCAGCCTGTCGCGTCCGGCAACGACTGGACGGTCTTTGCGGAGGAAGCCAATGCGCGCGGGCTGGTGGAGAGCGGCCACCGCGTCCTCGTCGCCTACGAGCCGGCGACGCAGCAGGACGCAGAGGATTTCTCGGTCAGCCTCGCCAAGCAGATTTTCGCTGGGTCGGTTACGGCGACGCTCTATGGACCAGCCGTCGGCCTGCCGCATGTCTGGGAAGAGGACGAGGTGGCTCGCCGCTTACCCGACATCGACACGGTAATCTACCTCAGCGGCCGCTGCGTGCTCGATCCGCTGGCGCTTGAACGCATCTGCCGCATGACCCGCATCAGCCGGCTGATCGCCGTGCCGATCGTCGAGGCGACGGCCCGGCCGGGGAGGGCAGTCAGCGTTCCCGCGACGGTAGCGGATTGGCCGGAGGGTGAGCCCTGGCGCGAGGTGCGGGGTCTCAATCTTGCAGTTTCCGCGGCGCTTGCGCGGGCCGTCGGACCATTGGTGGGTGGGTCTGGGCAGCCGCATCCAATCGGCAGGGAGTTTGCCTATCGTTGCGCGCAGCGCGGTGCCTATTTCGTCCCGGTCTTCGTGCAGGAGCTGGCGGCATTTGGCGCGGGGGCGGCCAGGGCGGATTTCAACGCCCCGCGCACCAGCATTGTCATTTCGACCGAGGGCGGCGTCTGGGGGCTGGGCGGGTCGGTTGACAGCCTGACCGCTCAGCATGATCGCGATCTCGAGATCTGCGTATGGGGCAAGGGGCTTGCCGCGAGACTGGTGTGGCCGATCCTGAAACGACGTTTTGGGAATGCCAATGTTCGCTTCATCCGCGCGGCACGATTGGACGATGCCATCGCGGCGACAAGCGGGCAGTATGTCGGCGCGCTCGACTCCGGCGACAGGCTTGGACAGGATGCCGTACGAACGGCCATTGAGCGATTCTCGCGGCCCGATCTCGCCGCGGTCCGGCTCCGCGAGGGGAGCACAAGCACAAGCACAAGCCAGGCCTGGAGCCGGCCGAGCAGCGACAGGCTGCTGTCGATGCCGGATACCTCCGGTTTCACGATGTTTCGCCGTTCGGCATGGGCCCGCATCGGTACGGCGGTCGGACGCTCAACGCTCTTCGACGCTCTCTCGGGACTCGGTCTCGTCGAGACGACGCGAACCGACCAGTTCCGGCGGTTTAGATGGCGGCGGCGCTCCGCGTCCGAACGATCACCCGGGCGAGTCCAAGCCGCGCTCGCACAGCGAAATCTCGCGCAGTACTGGACGGCCGGGACAGACGCTTCGGGCACCGAGAACATCTCGCGAAAGCATGGCGGCCGGCTGGTGCTGTTCTGGCCGGACTATTCGCGCGACAACGCCTATCAGCGCCTGCTCTACGGCCCGGCGCAGGACAGCACGGAATACCTCGCGGGCGACATCGATGCGGCGATCAGTGTGGCCCGAAGCCTCGGCGGCGATCGAACACTGTTCCATATTCACTGGACCAACCGGATCTTTCGCTCCAGCGAAGACGAGACCGTGGTGCGTGCCGAGGCCACCGCGTTCCTCGCCAAAGTCAGGGAGTTGAAGCAACTTGGCGGCACGGTCGTCTGGACGATGCACAATATTGCCAGTCACAACACCCGGCACTTCAGTGCCGAGATCGAATTCGCGCAGGCACTGACGGCGCTGGCCGACCGTATTCACATTCACGCGCTGAGTTCGCTGCCCGAGATCGAGGCGCACTACCCGATCCCTCGCGCGAAACTTCGCGTGGCGCGGCATGGCAACTATCTCGGCGCCTATGCCGACTACATCCCGCAGTCGCTGGCGCGGCGCGAACTGGGATTGGGCGAGGACGACGATGTTCTGCTCTTCACCGGCTCGCTGCGCTCGTACAAGGGGCCGGCCGAACTGGTCGCGGCCTTCCGGCGCCTGCTGCCGGCCAACCCGAAACTGCGCCTTGTCCTCGCGGGGGACACCAAGGGCAATGACGCGCCGATCCTCGATGGTGTTTCGGACGCGGAACTGAGCCGCATCCGGCTGGTCGATCGCTTCCTCGACAATGACGAGCTGCAGCTCTTCCTGCGCGCCGCCGATGTCGGAGTCTATCCCTACGACGTGGTCCTGACGTCGGGCTCGATCCTCCTCGCGCTGAGCTTCGGCCTGCCTGTCGTCGCTCCGCCCTTCGGGATGATCAGCGAGGCGGTCGAGAACATCGACGGGACCAGCGCCGGGCTGCTGTATGATCGCACTGACGCCGGCGGGCTCGAATCGGCATTGCTGCAAATGCTGGACGCAAAGCATACCGGCGGCCTCGATGCCCTGCGCGCGGCAGCGCGGGCGGCGGCCGAGCGGAACGGCTGGCAACCCTTTGCGGACACCGTGCTCGGGGATGTGGAGTCCATATGAAGGTTTTGGTCACTGGCACTGCCGGCTTCATCGGGTTCCATCTGGCGCAGCGGTTGCTGGCGGAGGGGCATCGCGTGCTGGGGCTCGACAACTTCACCGCGTACTACGACGTGCGGCTGAAGCGCCGGCGGCATGCGGTGCTCGCCGAGAAGCCGGGGTTCTCGGCGGTCGAGTACCCGCTCGAGGACAAGGCGCTTGTGGCGCAGGCAGTGGACGCGTTCCGGCCGGAAATCGTTGTGCATCTCGCGGCGCAGGCGGGGGTGCGGTTCAGCCTTGAGGACCCGGGCGGGTTCGTGAATACCAATGTGATCGGCACGATGCATCTGCTCGAGGCGATGCGCGAGCGGGCGCCCACGCATTTCGTCATGGCCTCGTCGTCGTCGGTCTATGGCATCGGGTCGAACCGGCCGGTGAGCGAGAGCGTATCGGCGGACTTTCCGCTCTCGCCCTACGCGGCGACCAAGAAGGCCGCCGAGGTGCTGGCACATGCCTATTCGCATCTGTTTGAGATCCCGGTGACCTGCCTCCGGATCTTCACCGCTTACGGGCCGTGGGGCCGGCCCGATATGGCGCTGCTGAAATTCGTGGAGGCGATCGAGGCGGGGCGGGCGATCGAGATTTATGGCCAGGGCGGCATGCGGCGGGACTTCACTTACGTCGACGATCTGGTGGAGGCGATCCGTCGGCTGATCGATGTGGTGCCGGGCAGGGCACCGGTGAGCGACTCAGACTCGCTCTCGCCTGTTGCGCCGTGGCGCGTCGTCAATATCGGGCAGGGGCGGCCGGCGGGCCTGCTCGAGTTCATCGAGACCATCGAGCGGGCGCTCGGCAAGAGTGCGGTCAAGATCTTCCTCGACATGCAGCCCGGCGACGCGACCGACACGTGGGCCGATGTGACGCTGCTCGAGGAGCTGACGAGCTATCGTCCGGCGACGCCGCTCGCGGAGGGGATCGGGAACACCGTGCGCTGGTATCGCGAGCAGCGGGGCTAGGCTGCTACCCGCCGAACCCGCAGCAGATCGAGCACCCACGCCCACAGCGTGACGATCACAATGATCGATATGACGAGGATCGGGGTCCACCACCACTGGCCGAGGCGGAAGCCGACGAGGGAGCGGAGGCCGAAGATGATGAGATTGGACACCAGCAGGGCCGCCAGCACGTGGCGGCCGGTGCCCAGCAGCACGGCGGGGATGCGAAAGCGCCTGCCGATCAGGCGGGCGAACATCAGGTAGAGCATCAGGATCAGCGCCGGGCCGACGATCCACAGGATGGTGGGCGGGAAGCGGCCGGGATAGTCGCCGTAATAGGCGGTCCACAGGGCGCAGAGGCCGGTGGCCGTGGCGGCGAGCACCCAGTCGACGGCGCGCCGGTGCGCAGAATTGCGGGCGTAGAAAATGCCCACGAGGAACCATGGCAGATAGGGCAGGATGGGGAAGCTCGCGAAGTTCGTCGTGCCGACGAGGGTTGCGAGGAGCGGGATGTCGAGGCTGACGACGATCCAGGTTGAGCAGAGGCAGGCGATGGCGGCGGGGACCATCAAATACCAGCGCTCGCCGATGGCGACGAGCCAGGGGCGCGCCAGCGCGATCACGAGGTAGAGCACGAAGAAGCTCGCGAGGAACTCGCTCCAGCCGTAGAGGCGGCTGAATGTAAGGATGTTCCAGATCAGTTCGGGCGTGAATTTGGCCTTGTCGACGAGCGCCAGGAAGGCGAATTCGGAAATCCAGGTCGCGAGGCCCAGCAGGATGACGGGCCTGAGTCGGGTCCACCAGCCCTTCGGGGCGCCGCGCGACAGGCCGAGGCCCCAGCCGAAGGCGAACATGAAGCCCGAGAAGGTGACGAGGTTCACCACGTCGCTGATCGCCAGCGCCGCAGGTTTCGGGCGGAAGGCGAGGAGTTGGATGCAATGGGCGGTGATCATGCCCCAGACGAGCATCGTCTTGAACAGATCGAGGTCGGCGGCCCTTGCGGGTGCGCCGACCCCGCTCTGGGGAGGAACCTCCGTCAAACGACCTGGCCGAAGGCGACGCGCAGCGCCTTCTGGCGGGCAATATCGAGCGCTTCGGTCGGGATGGCCTTGCTCGGCTGCCAGATGATGTCGCGCAGCTTGTTGGCGTCGAGCTTCAGCTTGCGATTCTCGTCGTAGAGGCCGTTGGTTTCCTGCTGCGTGTCGGTGATCTGCGTGTAGCAGAAGCCGGCAATGTCGGGGCTCTCGTAGATCGCATCGAACAGCGACTTCATCATCGCCAGATATTCGTCGTCGCTCTCGGCGGTGGCGTAACCAAACCAGGCCTTGCCGGCCTTGGGATGGATCGACAGGCCGCCGAACTCGGTGAGCATCACCGGCTGGTCGCGCTGGTCCTCGGGGCGCAGCAGCAGGCGCTTGCGGGTCGGGCGCATCGTCGTGAGCGTGCGTTCGATGGCGTCCTTGGTGCCGTAGCGGTCGTCGAGCTGCTCTCGATACTGCGTGTAATCGTGGATGCCGATGATGTCGGAGATGGTGTGTTCCCAGCCATCGTTCGAGATCACCGGACGGGTCGGGTCGATCGCCTTGGTGAGGTGGTAGAGCGACGTCGCAAAATCTTGCTGATCCTTGCGCAGCGCGATGTCGGAGACGCCCCAGCTTTCGTTGATCGGCACCCAGGTGACGATGCAGGGATGACTGCGGTCGCGCTTGACCGCGCTCAGCCACTCGCGCGCCAGCCGGTCGACGGCCTGCGCATTGTACTCGTAGGCGTTGGCGATCTCACCCCAGACCATCAGGCCGAGCTTGTCGGCCCAATAGAGGAAGCGCGGATCCTCGACCTTCTGGTGGATGCGCACCGCGTTGAAGCCGAGATCCTTGATGTACTGGACCTCCTCTTTGAGCGCGTCGGCGCTGGGCGCCGCGAGGTGCGATTTGGGCCAGAAGCCTTGCTCGAGGACGGAGCGCACGAAGACGGGGCGGTCGTTGAGCAGGAAGCGGCCATGGGCGATGCCGATATTGCGAAGCCCGAAATAGCTCTCGAGCGTGTCGCCGGCTTTGCTCTCGGTGTCGAGCAGGGTTGCGGTAACGTCGATGAGGTTCGGATTGTCGGGCACCCAATAGAGGTCGCCGCGATGGACGCCGTTCTGCGCGGCGGGGATGGTGATGGTGGTCTCAATGATCGTGCCGTTCACGCTGACGCGCTGCTGCGCCAGGGTCTCGGTGCCCTTGCGCAACTGGATGTCGAGCGCGCCGACATAAGCCTGGTTGAGCGTGGCCTCGACCTTGACGCTGCCGGTGACGATGTCGGGCGTGAGCTGGAAATCTTCGATAAAGGTCTCGGCGACCGGCTCGAGCCACACGGCTTGCCAGATGCCCGACGTGCGGTCGTACCAGATGGCATGCGGTTCCGGCAGCCAGTCCTGCTTGCCGCGAGGCTGCGTGAGGTCGCGGGGCTGGTCCTCGGCGCGGACGACAACCACCTGCTCGCCACCCGCTTTGAGGCTCGCGGTGATGTCGGCGGAGAACGGCGTGTGGCCACCTTCGTGGCTGGCGACGAGGTCGCCGTTGACCCAGACTTTGGCGCGATAATCGACGGCGCCGAAATGCAGCAGCAGACGGCCGGACTTCGCGTCGGCCGAGAACGTGCGGCGGTACCACAGCACCGGGTGGAAGTCGGTGTCGCCGATGCCCGACATTTCCGATTCGGGCGGGAAAGGGACAGTGATCGTCCGGTCGAAGCGCTTGGCGACGTCCTGCCAGCGTTCGCGCGTGCCGGCATCGGCGTCGTCATAGGCAAACTGCCACTGGCCGTTGAGATCGGTCCATTGCGCGCGTTGAACGCGCGGGCGCGGATGCAGAAGTGTGGTGGTGTCGGCCATAATGTCCTCCGAAAGCGCGCCGGCGCTCCCTCAATCAATGAAATGAGGGATCGGGTGACGCCGGGAGGGACGCCATCCGATCCCGCTAGTCCGGCTTGTGCCGCCGGTTCCCGCCCCGCGAAGGGCGGGTATCTTTAGAGCTGCACCCGGATCATCTGGTACGAATAGGGGGGCAGCTTGCCGGTGAGCCGTCCGCCATCGACGGCGACGCCCGAACCGGCCCTGGGTGCAACGGCGTTCTGGTTGCCGAGCGTGTTGGCGATCTTGAGGTCGGCATGCGTGACCACCTGGTGGTCGATCACGCGCGCCGAGCCGCCGAAGCCGAGCAGGTCGAGCGACAGGTCGAGCGACTCGCTGGCATGCCGGTTGACCGCGAAGAAAGCGAGCGTGTTCGCTGCCTTGTCGTGGACGCCCGAGATGTCGAGATAGGGCACGTTGTCGGCGACATCCGCGTCGTAGCCGGGCGAGTCGACGGTGAGGTTAAGCGCCGTGCCGCGGCCGAACACCGAGGCGAAGAAATAGGGGTAGTAGATCGTCTGCTTCCACGCCGCCCCGCCGGGCTCGGTCAGGATCGGCGCGATGACGTTGACGAGCTGCGCGATGCAGGCGATGCGCACCACGTCCGAGCGGCGGATGAAGGTGTTGAGGATGCAGCCGACCTGCAGCACATCCTCGAAATTGTAGGCATCCTCCAGCAGGCGCGGCGCATGCGGCCAGCCGCTGTTGCCGTCGAGGATCGCGCGGTCCGCGGTGTTGGAGTGATACCAGACGTTCCACTCGTCGAACGAAATCGTGACGTTCTTCTTCGAGCGCTTCTTGCCCTTCACGAAGTTGATCGTCGAGGCGATGGTGCCGATGTAGCGATCGAGCTTCTCGTTGAGCGCCAGATAGTTGCTGGTGTGGTTGGTGCGGTTGGCGAAATACATGTGGAGCGAGATGTGATCGACGGAGTCGTAGGTGTGCTCAAGCACCACGCGCTCCCAGTCGGGATAGGTCGCCATGTCGGAGTTCGACGAACCGCAAACGATCAACTCGAGCGACTTGTCGAAGGCGCGGAGCGTCTTGGCGGTCTCGTTGGCGAGGCGGCCGTATTCGTCGGCAGTCTTGTGACCGACCTGCCAGGGGCCGTCCATCTCGTTGCCGAGGCACCAGAGTTTTATGTCGAACGGATCGGCGCGGCCGTTCTTCTTGCGCAGGTCGCCCCAGTAGGAGCCGGTCGGGCCGTTGACGTATTCGACGAAATTGCGGGCCTCGTCGAGGCCGCGCGAGCCGAGATTGATGGCGAGCATCGCCTTGGTGCCGACGGTCTCGCACCAGTCGTAGAATTCGTGGACGCCGACGGCGTTCGAGTCCGAAGTGTGCCAGGCGAGATCAAGGCGCGTCGGGCGCTGGTCGCGCGGGCCGACGCCGTCTTCCCAATTGTAAGCCGACACGAAGTTGCCGCCGGGATAGCGAACGTAGGGAATTTTGAGGTCGCGCACGAGTTGGGCCACATCGCCGCGCATGCCGTTCTTGTCGGCAGTGGGGTGACCGGGTTCGTAGATGCCGGTGTAGATCGCCCGGCCCAGATGCTCGAGGAACGCGCTGTACAGCCGGTCATCGATATCCGAGATCGTGAAATCGCGATGCGCAGTTACGCTCGCACGCATTGCCTAGCCTCCCAAGAAACCCGACTTTGTGATTTGTATCGGGGAATTGGGCGTATTGGAGCCGAACTCACCGGGCGGCGTCAAGCGAGATTCTTCGCCCTCCAGATCGATGTGTCAGCCCTTCTGTCCTGACCAAATAGGTCAGAAATGATGACGTTATCGGTTGTCAGATATGTAGGAAAACCAAGGCTTACGGGCCCCCAAAGCAGTTCCTGGGATGTCGCCGATTGAGCCGAGAAATTTTCCGTATCGGCAGATCGGGAATAGACGCGAAGTGCATCGACCTTATTGATCCAAAATTCTGGTATTGATCGTACTTTCTGATGTGCTTATGGTCTGTATCCGCGCGGTTCGGCAGGAGGAATGTCCATCCGCGTTACGGCCAGCCTCAAAGGCAGTCGGGAGTTCAACAATTGGGAGGATATATCGTGATCCGCAATATCGTTAGGGCCGCGCTGCTCAGCACCGCGCTGCTCGGTACCGCCGTCGGCGGCGCGCTCGCGCAGGACACCGTGGTCTGGTGGGACTTCCTGGGCGGCGGCGACGGCGTCCGCATGAAGACGCTGCTCGACAAGTTCGCAGCCGAAAACCCGGATGTGAAGATCGAGGCGACGACGCTGGAATGGGGTACCCCGTTCTACACCAAGCTGCAGACCTCTGCGGCGATCGGCGAAGGTCCCGATATCTCGACCTACCATCTGTCGCGCATCCCGCTGGGTGCCTCGACCGGTACCCTGAGCCCGATCACCGCCGATGAGATGGCAGCCGCCGGCATCAATGCTTCGGACTTCGAAGATGCGAACTTCAAGGCCGGCCAGGTCGACGGCGTGCAGTACGCCATCCCGTTCGATATCCACTCGATCGTGCTCTACTACAACAAGGACAAGCTGGCGGCTGCCGGCCTGATCGGCGCCGATGGCCTGCCGACCGGCCTCGATGGCGTCGACAACTTCAAGGCAGCCCTGCAGAAGCTCAAGGACGGCGGCTCCGAATACGGCGTCTCGATCCACTCGGCCGCGGGCGACAGCCAGTGGCGTATCATGTACTCGCTGTTCGGCCAGCAGGACGGCAAGTTCCTGACCGATGACGGCTTCCTCGCCGGCGACAATCTCGACAAGGCCGTCAAGGCCACGGCGGTGATTGCCGACTGGGTCAAGAGCGGTCTTGCCCCGGCATCGACCGAGTATCCCGCGTCGATCGCGCTGTTCACCGGCGGGCAGGCGGCAATGCATATCAACGGCGTCTGGGAAGTCCCGAGCTTCACCGATCTCGCCGCCAAGGGCGAACTCGGCTTCGAGTGGGGCGCCATCCAGCTCCCGACCTTCTTCGATCATCCCGCGACCTGGGCTGACTCGCATTCCTTCGTGATCCCGAATCGCGTCGGCAACGAGCTCACCCCCGAGAAGCGTGCGGCGGTCCTCAAGATCGTCCACTGGATGAACATGAACTCGACGTTCTGGGCCACTGCGGGTCACATCCCGTCGTTCAAGCCGGCGCGCGACAATGACGAGTTCCGCAACATGCAGCCGAACGCCGTGTACTCGAAGCTCGCCGAAACTGCCGTGTTCGACCCCGTGTCGACCTTGGCGGGCGTCGCTTCGCCGATCTATGATGCCGCCGGTAACTATTTGATGCCCGCGGTTAACGGCGAAATCGACCCGCAGGCCGCTATGGAGCAGATGCGCGACGACCTTAACGGTCAGCGCTAAGCTCTAGCTGAACACGCGGCCGGCGCCTCTTGCGCCGGCCGTCCACGACGCCATCGGGAGGAGGCAACAAGTGGCCAATATCGACGCCGCCGGCGCCACACCTGGCGTTGCACGCAAGTACAGCCGATACAATTGGGGCGAAGTCGGCGTAGCCGGACTGTTCGTTCTCCCGTTCGTGGTCGTCTACGGCGTGCTGTTCGTCTATCCGACGCTCCAGATGATCTGGCTCAGCTTCCACAACGCCCCGCTGATCGGCCCCGGCAAATGGGTCGGCATCGACAACTACATCAAGCTGTTCAAGGATCGCCTCTTTGGAGTGGCGTTCTGGAACACCGCCTATTTCGTGCTCCTTTCAGTCATCCCCTCGACACTGCTTGGCCTCGCCATCGCCATGGGCGTCAACCGGCTCAAGGGCTGGGCGCAGTCGATTGTCCTCGCCTGCTTCTTCATCCCCTACATCCTGCCGGTGTCGGTGGTGTTTCGCATCTGGGGCTGGATGTTCGACAGCCAGTTCGGCATCCTGCAGTATCCGATCGCCTTCTTCTTCGGCGAGAATATCCCGGTGTTCCGCACTCTCCCGCTGTTCATGCCGTCCGTTGCCTTCGTCACCGTGTGGTGGCTCGTCGGCTTCAATGTGCTGCTGTTCATCGCGGGCCTCCGCAATATCTCCACGGAGATCTACGAGGCGGCGCAGCTCGACGGCGCGACGCGCTGGCAGCAGTTCACGCGTATCACCTGGCCGTTGATCTGGCCGGTGACGATCCTCGTCCTCACCATCCAGCTCATCCTGCAGTTCAAGATCTTCGACCAGGTCTATTTGTTCGGCAACGGTGGCCGCACCGACGCGACGATGGGTTTGGTGCAGTTGATTTTCCGCAATGCGTTCCAGAAGAACATGGGCGGCTACGGCGCGACCGTTGCCGTCGTGCTGTTCGCCATCATCGTGATCTTCTCGGTGCTGCAATACCAACTGCTGCGTGCGCGGGGAGACAGCAAATGACCGCCCTTGCCGCCGACGATACCCTCGCCACCATGTCGCCGCGCCGCCAGCGCGCCATCAAGACGCTCGACGTCGTCGGGCTGATTGCAACGATCGTCACGGTGCTCGGCGCGATCTTCTGGGCGTTCCCGCTCTATTGGGGGCTGGTCACAACCTTCAAGGTCGAGAATGAAATCGTGCAGCCCGGCATCGATTTCTGGCCGCGCCACTTCACGCTCGAGGCCTATACCCACGTGTTGTTCAACACCAAGATCGGCACCTGGTACATCAACTCGCTGGTGACGGCGCTCGGCACGACCATCATCGTCGTCTTCATGAGCGCGGCCGCCGGTTACGCCATCAGCCAGCTGCGCTTTCCAGGCCGCCGCGTGCTGTGGTGGATCATCCTCGCCAGCTTCATGGTACCGATCCCGGCGTTGATCGTGAACCATTACGTACTGATGGCGAGCTTCAAGCTCATCAACACCTGGCTGGGCGTGATCCTGCCGCAGCTGATCGCGCCGGTGACGGTCATCATCTACAAGCAGTTCTTCGACTCGGTGCCGCGCGAATTCCGCGAGGCGGCTAAGATCGACGGCGCCAGCGAGCTTCAGTTGTTCTTCCGGCTCTACCTGCCGATGAACTGGGGCATCACCACGGCACTCGCAATTATCACCTTCATCGGCGCCTGGAACAACTTCCTCTGGCCGTTCCTCGCGGTGACCAAGGAGCAGATGATGAACGTGACCGTCGGCATCACGCAGGTTACCGACGCGTTCGGTGTGAAATACGCCCGCGACCTCGGCTCGGCCATGCTGGCCGGCCTTCCGGTCGCGATCCTCTACCTCATCTTCCAGCGCCGTGTGACGCAGGCCATCATGCTGACGGCCGGTATCAAGGGCTAACCCTTCTCTCTTTCAACCGGAACCAGCGCATGGGCACTGTCGATCTGCAACACGTCACCAAGCGCTACGGCAACGTGCAGGTGATCACCGATCTGTCGCTCAAAATCGAGGAGGGATCGTTCACCGCGCTGCTCGGGCCTTCGGGCTGTGGTAAGTCGACGTTGCTGCGGATGATTGCCGGTCTCGAAGAGATTACGATCGGCTCGGCCTTCATCGACGGCGTCGACGTCACCGAAACGCCGCCGGCCAAGCGCGGCACTGCAATGGTGTTCCAATCATATGCGCTCTATCCGCATCTGACCGTGCGCCAGAACATCGCCTTCTCGCTCTCGCTCGCCCATGCCTCCAGGCAGGTGCAGGACGAGAAGGTCGGCAAGGTGTCCAAGATGCTGCAGCTCGACCAACTGCTCGACCGCCGGCCGGCACAGCTTTCGGGCGGCCAGCGGCAGCGCGTCGCTACCGGCCGCGCGCTCGTGCGCGATCCAAAGGTGTTCTTGTTCGACGAGCCGCTCTCCAACCTCGACGCCGCGCTGCGCTCGCAGATGCGCGTCGAGCTCGCCAAGCTCCACCAGGACGTCAAGACCACGATGATCTACGTGACGCACGATCAGGTCGAGGCGATGACGCTCGCCGACAAGATCGTCGTGCTCGACAAGGGCGTGATTTCGCAGCAGGGCTCCCCGCTCGAACTCTACAATCGCCCGGCCAACAAGTTCGTGGCGTCGTTCATCGGCTCGCCCGCAATGAACTTCATCAGGGCCGAGGTCGTGAGCAAGACCGGCGACGCGTATGTCGTGACGCTGCCCGGCGGGCGAACCGCGAGCATCACCTCGCGCGGCGGCACCGCGACGGGCGGTACCGGCGTCGATGTCGGCGTTCGTCCCGAGCATCTGACGCTGGGAGCGGCAGGCGTCGCGGGATCGGCATTCGACGGAACGATCAGCATCGTCGAACAGCTCGGCAACTCGACGCTGATGTACGTGGAGACGGCGGCCGGCTCGCTGATCGTCGAAGGCGAAGGCAACCTCAAGGTTGCGGTCGGCGACAAGGTCGGCCTGACCATCGACCACGCGCAATCGCATTTGTTCGGCGCCGACGGCAACGTTATCTGAGTAGTCCCCGCTTCGGCGCAAGCGGCCTTCCCCTCATCCGCCCTTCGGCACCTTCTCCCGCAAGGGGAGAAGGCGATCACACCAACATCGCGGCTCAATTGCCTTCTCCCTCGATGGGAGAAGGTGGCGAAGCCGGATGAGGGTGGGGCCGCTAGCGCCGCCTTAGCCGCCGTTGCTCAGAATCCCCGCGACCTTTCGGTCAGTTTCAAGCGGCGGGCCGGCGTTACTCGGCCACTCGGCCGTGTGGATGCGCAGGATGATGTCCTGGTCGTAATTGCCGAAGCCGCGGCCAAAGATGTTGACGCCGCCCGGATACTTCGCGTTCTCCTTCACCCCGATCCTTAGGCGGATGGAATGGTGATTGGGAATGTCGAGATCCTTGAGCGAGACCGGTGAGATCTTGACGCCGTCGACATAGGTGCCATCGCGTGCGACGCGCCAGGTCTTGAGCATGCCGTACTGGCTACCGCGCAACGTCCACCAGTCGGGCGTATAGGTGCCGCGCTGATCGCCGAAATCGCCCGGGCTCGTCCAGGTCCCCACGTCCTGATGGTTGACCCAGACGGTGATTTCGCTCGGCCATTCGGTCGCCGTCCCCAACAATGCGCGGCTCAGCAAGGTCAACGTCGACGCTCTCGTGTTCTCGCTGGCGCTCTCATCGGATGTGCCGGGGCCGGCGACCGAATGGCCGAGCGAAATCACCGTCTGGG
>JBKJTB010000392.1:0-11693 GCA_046594305.1 Devosia sp.
CGCCGGCCGCCTCTGTGCCAGGGCGGAACTCCGTCACGGTCCGCGTCTCGCCAAGGCCCACCGTGTCCAGATTCGCGTCGATGTCGTTGGTGAGGACGTTGCCGGTGGTGGTGGTGGTGGTGGTGGTGGTGCCGCCCCGGACGATAACGGGCATGCCGCTGGTATCGTCATCGGCAACCGGTGCATCATTCACCACGGAGGCGATGGCAAACGTCCCGTCGTCGAACGTGACGTTTTCGACATCGATGACGCTGTCGGTGTCGAGACTGCCGCTCTTGACGACGCTGTAGTTGCCGAGGCCCAGCAGGGTGAAGGTGTAGTCGGCCCAATGTCCGGCGTAGATGACGGTGTCGGTGCCGCTGCCGCCATTGAGTGTGTCGTAGCCGTCACCGCCATCGAGCGTATCGTTACCGCCGCCGCCCGACAGGGAGTCGCCGCCGCCGTTGGCTGTGAAGGCATCATCGTAGTCGCCACCGGTCAGGACGTCGGCGCCGTTTCCGGTCGTCAGGTCCACCCGCTCGATGCCGCTGACCTGATCGAAGCCGAACGGGCTCCAGTCCGGCGCCGCGAGATTGAAGGCGATCGGCGAGCTGCCTGACTGCGTGAAGCCGATGAGCAGGTCGATGCCGTCGCCACCGGCGATGGTGACATGGCTGGCGCCGCTGACCTCGATCGAGTCGTCGCCGCCAAAGGTCGAGATGCTGAGGGCGCTGAAATGCGATCCGCCCACTTCCACGATATCGGCAAAGTCGCCGTCGTAGGTGCGGATGGTCAGGTCGAGGGTAGGAGAGCTCCCCGATACAGTGGCGACCGGGTTGGTCCAGGACACACCGTTGGCGAGAACCTGCTTGAGGGTGAGCGCCGCCCCCGCATTGTTGACCACGATGCTGGAGAGGCCTGGCAATGGCTGGCGAGCAGATCCGCCGGCATCGCTGATCTCGATCGTCACCTGCGCCGCAGCATCGAACACGATGGTCTCGATACTGGTGACCTCGTGGATGGTGCCGTTGAACGCGCCGACAAACTTCAGCGTGTCGGTGTAGACATCGGGCGTGCCGGCATCGTCGTTGCCACGCACGTAGGCGACGTCGTTGATCGCCGCGATGCGACCGATGTTGAAAGTGTCGGCGCCGGCGCCGCCGATCATGCCGTCGCCGTCGCCGAACGGCTCGAAGGTCTGCGAGGTGATGCCCCAGCCTACGCCGCTGTAGGCGTTGGAATCCGGTCCGATCAGGTCGCCGAACAGGTGATCGATTGCAGCCTGCGCGCCATTAGCCGCGAGGTATTGCGAGAAGGCGTAGACGTTTATCACCTGATTGAGGGCGTTCTGGTAGGCGATTTCGGCGCCGCTGCCTGGGTTGATGAATAGCTGCGTGATGTTCGGTGGCGGCCCGTTTGTCAGCACGCCACCCGAATTCGGGATGAAGTTAGTCTGGCCGCCTGCGTAGAACTCGATATAGGCGCCGCCTGTGCCGTAGAAGCGGTAGGTATTCTGAGGCGAGGAAAAGCCCTGGGATGTGCCGATAAAGCTTGCGAGATTTTGGGTGCTGAGACCCCAGCTTATCGTTGTCATGCGAACCCCCGCTCGATGAAACGTATCGTCGGCCCGCCGGCAGCGCAGAGACGACGGCTCACCCGACGCAGCGGGGTTCACCAAGTCGAACGACTAAGCACTGCGCCGGGCAAATTGGATACGCCGCCGGACCGGCGCACCCGCCTTTGGCGTCAAATTTCAGAAAATATCAGAAACGTAAGAAAGGCGCCGGCTGGGGATCTGGCGACGAACGGCGATCCTGTAAATCTAGCAATTTCCATGACTTAGAGGAGACTCTGTCACTTCGCACCGGCGAACCCAGCGATCCCATCGATGGCATCCCAACTGTGATCGCCGGGAGCGTACCGCCGGTGAGCCCATCAAGGATTATCCCGCGGCGCGTCGACTACTCCCAAGCACAGCACTTGCTTCAGTCGTTATAACGTCATAACCTACGTTCGTTCGTCGGCATCGTGCGACGGATAAGCAAGGGAGACTTCAACATGCACATGTTCCGGGCCTTCGCGCGTGCCTCAGGCACCGTCGCGGTCCTTCTGAGCGGCACCGCACTCGTCCAGGCTGCGGACGTGTCGTTCCTCACCCATTGGGCGCCCGAGACGGTGGCTAAGCTGGAAGCCGCTGCCGCGACCTATTCCGCCAGCCACCCCGACACCAAGATCACCGTCCGCGCTGTGCCGTTCGGCGATTTGCTGACAACGCTGCGCACCTCGGGCGGCGGCTCCGATGGCGCCACCATTGCCGGCATCTATGACGCCTGGCTGCCCGATCTGAGCAAGGACGCGCTCGTTGCCCCGGTTCCCGATGCCATCGCCGCCGACACCAAGGCGAACTGGCCGGCCGGCGTTGTGGGCGCGGCCTCGATCGGCGGCACGCTCTACGGCATTCCGAACGAAATCGATGTCTACGCCCTCAACTACAACAAGAAGCTGTTCGCCGAGGCCGGCATCGCCGAAGCGCCCAAGACCTGGGACGAATTCCTCGCCGCAGCCGAAAAGCTCACCGACAAGTCGAAGGGCCAGCAGGGCTTCGGCCTGATCAATTCGTGGGCGGCGGGCGTCTTGCACCCGTTCTCGTCGCTGCTCGTCTCGAACGGCGGCGAACTCGTCGTCGACGGCAAGCCGGCGCTCGACAGCAAGCAGGCGACGGAAACCTTCGCGCTCTACGAAAAGCTGATCACGTCGGGCTACTCCGATCCGGCGATGGCGACCGCCGACGCCAACACCACCGGCCCGTTCCTCGACAGCTTCGTGTCGGGCAAGACCGGCATGATCATCATGGCGAACTGGTGGGAATCGGCGCTCAAGGCCGGCATGGGCGACGCCTTTGCCGATATCGCCACGGCGCCGATCCCGGTCGGCCCGTCCGGCGATGTGCCGCGTTCGATCTCCTATTCGTGGATGACCGTGGTCAACGCCAAGGCGAGCGCTGAGGAGCAGGCCGCCGCCTGGGACTTCCTCGCCTGGCTCAACGGGCCGGATTCCGGCCCCGGCGGTGCCTCCGCGATGGGCGATATCCTGATGTCGATGGGCATCCTGCCGTCGCGCACCTCGGACGGTGCGGCGTTCGCCGACCGCCTCTCGAGCGATCCGTTCCTCAAGGGCTACACCGATACGCTGGCCAACGCCAAAGGCTTCCCGGTGGTGCTCGGCGGTCAGGAATTCTCGGAATCGCTGCAGAAGACGCTCGAAGCCGTGCAGTTCGGCCAGCTTTCAGCGGCCGATGCACAGGCGACGGCGCAGGCCGACGCGGTCGAGATTCTCGAACGCAACGCGAAGTAAGTTAGGTTCCTCCCGAACCTCGCCGGGCGGGATATTTCCGCCCGGCACCTCCTCCCGCCCGGTCCCCCGATGCAGCTCAGTCAGCACCGATCAGCGTTCTTCATGCTGGCGCCAGCGACGGTGCTGCTCGCGGTGTTCATCATCGTCCCGATGCTGCTGACGATCTGGCTGTCGTTCCATGCCTGGTCCACCCAGACCGGCTTTGAGACCGCGAAATTTGTCGGCCTCCAGAACTTCTTCGACATCTTCTCCGGCACCTCGATCGGACGTGACTTCAAGGCCGCCCTGCTCAATACCGTCATCTACACGCTGGCCTCCGTCGTGATCATCCTGCCGCTGTCGGTGGCACTGGGGTTGCTGGTGCATCAGCAGATTGCGCCCGGCGGCATCTTCCTCCGCACCGTACTGTTTGCGACCTACATGGTCCCGATGATCGCGGTGGCGCTGGTGTTCTCGAAACTCTATTCGCCGAGCGAGGGGCCGCTCAATCAGATCCTCGGCTGGATCGGTATTCCACCGCAAAGCTGGCTCAGCTCGCCGCGGACGGCGCTCGGCTCGATCGTGCTGCTCAATGTGTGGCAGCAGATCGGCTATTTCACCGTGCTGGCCGTCGCCGGACTGACGCAGATTCCCGATAGCCTGTACGAGGCGGCCAAGATCGACGGCGCCAATCCGCTGCAGCGCTTCGTTTCGATCACGCTGCCGATGCTCGCCAATACGCTGCTGTTCTCGTCGGTGATCGCCATCATCAACGCCGTGCAGGTGTTTGAGCCGGTGGCGCTGATCACGCAGGGCGGACCGGTCAATGCCACCAATGTGCTGACCTACCACATCCGGCGCGTCGGCATCGAGCGGGCTCAGGGCGGACTGGGGTCAGCCATGGCCGTCACGCTGATGCTGTCGCTGGTCGTCGCCATCACGGCGCTCTTCGCTTTCGCCTCCCGCGCGCGGGAGGCGAAAGCCACATGAGCATAGCCCTTGCCGATCACCGCATGATCGAGCGTCCGCGCTGCCGGCTGACGCCGGCGAGCGCGGTCCTGACGCTGCTCATCATCGTGGTCGCAATCATCGCGGCATTCCCGCTCGCCTGGATGGTGCTCACCAGCCTCAAGACGCCGCAGGAGACGATGCACGTCCCGCCGGTCTGGCTGCCCGCGAGCCCCAATCTCGATGCCTATGCGCAAGTGGCCGATGTGATCGGGCTCGGCCGTTCGTTTCTCAATTCGGCGATCATTGCGATCGTGACGACCGCCGCGATCATCGTCACCAGCCTGATGGCCGGCTACGCCTTCGCAAAATACCGCTTCCGCTACCGCGAGGCGCTGTTCGCTGTTCTCATCGCCACCATGTTCCTGCCGCCGATCGTGACGCTGATCCCACTCTATCGGATCACCGGCTATCTCGGGCTCAATGGCAGTCTCGCAGGCGTGCTGGTGCCCAACCTCGCCAATGCATTTGGCATTTTCCTGATGCGCCAGTTCATCAGGGGCGTGCCGGACGAGCTGATCGAGGCCGCTCGCGTCGATGGCTCATCGGAGCTGCGCATTCTGTTCCAGATCGTCGCCCCGGCCGTGCTGCCCGCCATCGCGGCACTCACCCTGTTCGCCTTCGTCTACCACTGGAACAGCTACCTCTGGCCGCTGACGGTGCTGCAGGGGAACGACGACGCCTACCCCATCGTCATCTCGCTCTCGCGCCTGCTCAGCTACAATCGCGGCGCCATGAACACGGGGCTCGTGATGGCGGGCGCCACACTCGCCGTACTGCCGCCGGTCCTGCTGTTCGTTGTCCTGCAGCGCTTCTTTGTCGATTCGATCGTCTCCTCGGGGGTGAAGGGATGAGCCAGACCATCCTCGCCGTCGATCTGGGGGGCACGCGCTACCGCGCCGGCCTCGCAACCATGGCCGCACCGGCGGATGTCGAGAGCATCGGCGAATGGCCGGCGCCAGCAACGCGAGCGGAGTTTGTCGCGCTGCTGACGCGCCAGCTTGCTGACCACGGCGCGACGCGCCTCGGCATCGGCGTTCCGGGCCTCGCGCGCGATACGGTTTGCCGCTGGGTGCCCAATCTGCCCTATCTCGACGGGCTCGATCTGCGCGATGTGTTCCCGGGCATTTCTATCGGGCTGGGCAACGACGCGCAACTCGCCCTGCTCGCCGAGGCCTCGGCCGGCGCCGCGGCCGGGCTCTCCGACGCAATCCTGCTCGCCATCGGGACGGGCATCGGCTCGGCGGTGCTGGCGGGCGGACGCATAGTTGCCGGCAGCAATGGCGGGGCCTGCTCGTTCGGCTGGGCCGTCGCAGATGCCGATGATTCCGGCGAAGACCGCAGCGGCTGGCTGGAACGTCATTCCTCCGGCCGCGCGCTCGACGCCGCGGCGATCTCGATTGGCCTCGCTGACGGCACGGCGCTAGTCACCGCGGCGCGGACCGGCGACGCGAGCGCAATTGCCGCGCTGGCGGCGCCGATGCGCGCGCTGGGCACGGCGCTCGCCGGGGCAGTCGCGTTGCTCGATCCGGCCGCTGTCATCCTTGCGGGCGGCGTTGCCGCATCGCTCGATGTGCTGGCCCCTCTAATCCTGGAGCCGCTGCGCCGGCACCTGCCGCCACATCTGCGCGGAATTGAACTGAGGCCCGGACAATTCGGGCCGCGCGCCGGACTTGTGGGGGCCGCATTTGCCGGCGCCCGCGGCGCGACATGGAGGAGCGACAATGGCTGAGGCCCCTGGTCTGCAACGGCCCGATCGCAATCGCCCCGAACCGCTGTGGCATCAAGCAGAGATGGCGCTGCGCGCCTTCATCGAGCGCGGCGAATGGGCCGCAGGATCGCAAATCCCCAATGAGGACCGGCTCTGCGACCTGCTGGGCATCTCGCGCATCACGGTGCGCCATGCCCTGCGCAACATCGAGGAAGCGGGCCTGCTGCGCCGCGAGCACGGCCGCGGCACCTTCGTCCGCTCGGCCACGGTTATCGCGGGCGTGCGCGGCCTTACCAGTTTCACCGACGAAATGCGCACGCTCGCGCTCACCCCCAGCACGCAACTGCTCAAGGCGCAGCGCGTGCCGGCCACCGAAGAGATGGCGAACGCGCTTGAAATCGCGCTCGGCGATTCCGTCGTGCAACTAAAGCGCCTGAGGCTGGGCAACGGCCTGCCCATCGGCATCCAGACCAGCCATTTGCCCGAAGCGCGCGTAGCGGGGCTTTACGACGCGGCACCGCGCGTCCAGTCGCTCTATGCCTGGCTCAAGGAGCGCTGCGACATCACCCCGGTCAAGGCCAAGGAAGTCTATCGCGTCGGCCGCGTCGACGAGGCTGATGCGGAAGTCATCCAGCTTGCAGCGGGGACGCCGGCCTTCGAAGTCGAGCGCATCGCTTTCGATTCGAGAGGACCGTTCGAGTACGCCCTCTCCACCATGCGCGCGGACCGCTACGAGATCCGCTCCACCCTCTATGTCTGACCTCAATTGTTGAAAGGCCTACCCATGTCGACCCTCTATATCAGCAGGCTCCTCAAAATCGCCGAAGCGGCGGCCGGCGCCAATACGGAGGCCTTCGACAAGGCTTCCTCCGCCATCGCCGAGACCCTGGCCAACAAGGGCCTCGTCCACCTCTACGGCTCGGGCCACTCCGTGCTGCCCGTGCAGGAAACCTATCCGCGCTACGGGTCCTATGTCGGCTTCAACCCGCTGACCGATCCGCGCGTCATGTGGCACAACATTCTTGGCGCCGGCGGCGTGCGCGAGCTGCTGTGGCTCGAACGCACCGAAAAGTACGCCGAGAAATTCCTCGACCACCAGCCGCTCAATGCCGGGGACACCATCGTCATCTTCGGCCATTCCGGCAGCAACGCCTCGGGCATCGACACGGCGCTCTACGCCAAAGAGCGCGGACTGACAGTGATCGCCATTACGGCCGTCTCCAATGCCGCCAAACCCGCGACGCACTCCTCCGGCAAGCGCCTGCCGCATGCCGCCGACATCGTCATCGACACCGGCTCGCCGGTCGAGGATGCGATCGTGCCGATCAAGGGCTGGTCGCGCCCGGTTGCCGGTTCGTCCACGGTGCTCGCCATGATGATGATGCATGAGCTCGTCGCCATGAGCGCGCAGAAACTCGCCGATCGCGGCATCGAGCTGCCGGTGTTCGCCTCCCCCACCATCCCGGGCGTCACCCTCCACGACACCGACATCATCTATGGCATCTACCGCGAGCGCATGCTTGAGGCGCAGCAGAAGCATCTGCCGCAGTTCAAGAAGTCGATGGCGAACGAAGGCTGAGGACAATCCGGGCGGGAGCTGACCCTGCCGCCCGGAGCTTTTCCATGACCGAGCTCACAGCCTACACCGGCGCGCGCATCTTCGATGGCGAGACGTGGCACGACGATCAGGCATTGATCGTCGATGGTCCGCGCATCGCCGCGATCGGCGCAGTGCCCGCCGGCGCCGCCATCGTCGCACTCGAGGGCGGATCGCTCGTTCCGGGCTTCCTCGACCTCCAGGTCAATGGCGGCGGCGGTCATCTAGTCGGCCCGGGCACCACGGCCGCGGATCTCGCGACCGTATGCGACACCCATGCGGGCTTCGGCGTCACTGGACTGCTGCCGACGCTGATCACCGATACTGAGGCGGCGACCGATGCCGTGCTTTCTGCCGGCGCGGCGGCGGCGCGACAGGGCATGCCCGGCTTTCTCGGTCTCCATCTCGAGGGGCCGCATCTGTCGATCGCCCGCAAGGGAGCACACGACCCAAACCTTATTCGACCGATGCGCGAGTCCGATCTGGTGCGGCTGGAGCGGGCGCGGCAGACGCTGCCGCATCTGCTGGTGACGGTCGCCGCCGAAACGGTGCCGCCCGAACAGATCGCCCGCCTCGTCCGGGCCGGACTCGTGGTCAGTCTCGGGCACTCCAACGCATCGTTCGAGATCGCAGCGGCCGCAATGGCGGCAGGCGCCAGCATGGCGACGCATCTGTTCAACGCCATGAGCCAGATGGGCAATCGCGATCCGGGCGTCGCTGGCGCGGCGCTCTCTCATGGCACGGTCTCGGCCGGGCTCATCGCCGATGGCACCCACGTGCATGCGGCAACGATCGGCGTCGCGCTGCGTGGCAAGCAGGGGCCGGGCAAGATCTTCCTCGTTTCCGACTCGATGTCGCAGGCCGGGACCGATCTCAACAGCTTCGAGCTCAATGGACGTACCATCCATCGCCGCGACGGCGCCCTCCGCCTCGACGACGGCACGCTCGCCGGCGCGGACCTGACGATGGACGCGGCCGTACGATACATGCACCTCAGCTTCGGGCTCGATCTCGACGAGGCGATCCGGATGGCGACAATCTACCCGGCCTTGGCGCTCGGCACCTCACCCGGACTCTTGCGGACCGGAGCGGCGGCCGACTTCGTTCATCTCACCCGCGAGCTTGCCGTGGCCGGCACCTGGCGCAACGGCATTGTCCGACGCTGAGGTCTTCCGCTATCGCTCGATATAGATCGGGTTGCTGAGGGCGCGGCGGATAGGTTGCGCGCTCACGTCGGCGTCGCGCAATTGCCAGGGCAGTTCGTGGCCCTCGGTGGTGGAGAGGAAATCGGCAACCAGCCGCTCGCGGCTCGCTTCCGCGACGATCTCGGCACGGACGAAACTGCGAACACTCGGTGCCAGGGCAAGATCGTGGCGCCAATCGTCGGCGTCGATCAATGTCGATGCAATTTCGCCGCCGGCGTCGATCCAGACCAGCCGATCGCCCTTGGCGCCAACGACCTCAACCTGGGCAGTGCGGGCGTTGCGAACCGCAGAGCCCATTGGAAGGCTGTCCACCGTCAGAACCAGCGCGGGACCAGTAGGGGACTCGGTCACGTAGCCTCGTCCCGCTTTCATCGCGGCAAGGACGGCATCCTCGGAGAGTTCGTCGAGCCAGAGGACGGTGGTTGGACGGGCGAGGACCAACGGTCCTTCGGGCAACAACCGGTCCGGCTGATGATAGTCAGAGCCGCCAATCGCCGAGAGGCGCAGACCAGCCGCGAGCCGTTGCTGGTAGCGTTCGAGTGAAACCCAGTTCCAGGCCATCCATGTCGATTGCCACACCTCCTGGCAGTCGGCATCGGGGAACTCATAGTCCCAGGGAATGGTTGGCTTGTCGTGGTTGATCGACAACAGGCCGCCCTTGTCGTGCACCAGCCGCGCCAGGGTGTGAGCGTGGGAGGGCCGCGTCATGCGGAAGTCGATCCACTCATCGACGCCATAGACATTGGCGTGCCCGACAGCGGTCGTCACCTCCATGGCCCGCACGAAGACCAGGTCGGGTGTCGACGCCGGGTGGAAGTAGCGGCGCTGCGTGATGGTGTTGTGGTCAGCGATGGCGAGGAAATCGAGCCCGGCCTGCTTTGCGGCCTGATGCAGCAACTCGGGCGACCCCTTCGCGTCGGAATGGAAGGTGTGGCAGTGGAGGTCGCCCTTGTACCATCCGACCTGACGGCGAACGGGGAAGGTGCGGACCGGTTGCGGCTGCAGCTTCCGGGGCGCTGAATCGAGGGCGATGGTGACGCTGACCTCGGTGCCGGCTTCGGGCACCTTGTAGAGCCCGAGAATGACATTCCACCGGCCGACTGGAATGTCGCCGTGGACATAGCCGGGCGTCGCATCATCGGTGGCGATGAAGAAGCGGTCGCGCGCCCCTCCGCTCCAGCCGCGAAAACCCTCTGCCGTAGGATACCCGGTGTCGCGCGGGTCGAAGGCGCCGAGATCGATGACGCAGTCCTCCGCCGCCGGATAGTCGAGCGTCACGTCGATGCGCGTCGTCCCCTGCGGCACATCGAACGGGATGTAGAAATAGGGATTGGCCTGCTGGTCGGCCCGGGTAATCCGCGCCTTGACGGTCCGGCTCACACCACCTTCTCCCCATCGGCGGGAATGCGCGCGCCGGTGCTGTCAAAGAGATGCACGTGCTCTGCCGAAAAGCTCAGCGTGACGCGTTCGTCCAACTCGATGTGATCGTCGGTGAAGATGCGGGCCGTGACCCGCGATCCGTCGCTACGCTCGATGGTGACAAGGCTCTCCGGCCCCATGTTCTCGTTGGCGAAGAGTTTTCCGGCGATGGTGTTGGCGGCGCCCGGTGCCGCGATGGCGAGATGCTCCGGGCGAACGCCGAGCGTCAGGGCCTTGCCCGCCTGCAGCGCGGCGGCAACACCAGGCGACATCGGCAGGCCCGCGAGAGCAATACCGTCGGCGGTGAGGCGCAACTGGCCGTCGCCCTGCATCGCTTCCACCGGCACCAGGTTCATCGGCGGGTTACCGACAAAATTGGCGACGAAGGTGGTCGCCGGCCGGCGATAGATCTCGATCGGCGGCGCGTACTGCACAATGCGGCCCTGGTCCATCACCGCGATGCGCGTAGCGAGCGCCATCGCTTCGGCCTGGTCATGCGTGACGTAGACTGCGGTCATGCCCATGTCGCGCTGCAGATGGTTGAGGAAACCGCGGGCCTCGAGCCTGAGTTTGGCGTCGAGATTGGAGAGCGGCTCATCGAAGAGGTAGACGCGCGAGGGATAGACGAGGGCACGCGCCAGCGAGGTGCGTTGCTGCTGGCCGCCCGAGATCTGGCTGGGCAGCCGGTTGAGCAGATTGCCGATCTTGAGCACATCGGCAACTTCGCGGGCGCGGCCGTGGCGCTTCTCGACGCTCTCGCCGCGCACTTTGAGCGGATAGGCAATGTTGTCGGCGAGGTTCATGTGCGGGTAGAGCGCGTAGTCCTGAAACACCATCGAGATCTGGCGATCTTTGGGGTGAAGCACGGTGACGTCCTGATCGCCGATGAAGACCTTGCCCGAGGTCGGCGTCTCGAGCCCCGCGATCATGCGGAGGCTCGTGGTCTTGCCGCAGCCTGAGGGGCCGAGGAGGCAGACAAACTCGCCGTCGCCGATCCTGAGGTCGACCCCGGACACAGCCGTGAAGCTACCGAAAGTCTTGGTGACATTCTCGAACGCTACGGACGCCATCAGGCCTTGATCCCCCCGAAGAAACGAAAGCCGAAGCGCCAGCTCACGAACAGATAGAGCGCGACGACCGGCAGCGAATAGATCAGCGAATAGGCGGCGAGCAGCGTGACGATGGGCGTGCCGGCCTCGGAGTAGAACGAATAGATGGCGACCGACGCAGGCATCTGCTCGCTGCTCCTCAGCAAGATAAAGGGGATGAGGAAACTGCCCCAGATGTTGACGAAGGCCCAGACGACGACAACCACGATGCCGGGACGGATGACCGGCAGGGCGACGTCGAAGAAGGCTTGCAGCGGTGAGGCGCCCGCCACCATCGCACTTTCTTCGTACGACTTGGGGATGCCGTCGATGAAGTCGCGGAGGATGAACAT
>JBKJTB010000161.1:0-4733 GCA_046594305.1 Devosia sp.
GTCGACGCGGCAGACGCTGAGGCCGTTGCGCAACGCTTCGTCCACCAGCGTATCGGCGACGAGGGCAGCATCGCGGGCGTCGGAGATGGACGCGAGCAACGTGATGCGAGCGCGCCCCTGGGTCATGTCGGCGGCGAGATTGGAGATGCCGGTCGCGGTGGCGATGGGCATGAACGGAGCCTTGGCCGCGGCAGACTCGGGCCGGGGGACGAAGGCGGGTTCGGGCATATCGGCCAAGTCGAGCGCTTCTTCGTCAGCAGCGACGACCGGTTGTGGCTCGGGCTCAAGCTCGACTGTGGCCACCGGCTCGAACTCGGCCTCGAACTCGGGCTCGTATTCCGTTTCCATCTCGGCTTCAGCTTCATCCTCGGCCACCGGTTCCAGTGTCGGCTCCACCGGCCGCAGGCTGTTGCGGTCATAGACAGCGCGGCCCGACATCAACTCGCCAAACAGCACCATGCCGATCTGCAGCGCCAGAGCGACGAAGCCAACGGCGCCGAGGATCAGCGCGGTCTTGGGCGAGGCCGGCACGACGGACGGTGCCGCCTGGGTAATGATGCGGACATCGGGGAGCGCCGATCCGGCGTCAGTGCGGCTCGCGGCGTCGCGATAGCGGATGAGGTAAGAGTCGAGCAAATCGCGCTGCGCCTTGGCCTCACGGTTGAGGCTGTCGAGTTCGACGCTGCCCTTGGCCTGCGTCGAGGCGGCGAGACGGGCGCGGGCGAGGTCATCGTTGAGCGAGGCGAGCATCCCGTCCTCGACGGTCACCGTCGCGGCAAGACCGTCGGCGATGCGTTTGGCCTCGGCGTTGATCTGCGTGTTGACCTGCGCGATCTGCGCATTGAGCCCCTTGATGGTGGGGTGCGCGGGCAACAGCGTTGCGAGCTTTTCGGCCAGCGTCGCCTGATAGGTGGCGCGGCTCTGCATCAGCGACTGGATCGCGCCGCTCGAGCGCACATCCTCGACGCCCTCGACCGGCTGGCCGGCCTTGAGCATCGAGCGGATCAGCGAGGCGCGCTGCTCGGCGGTGTTGCGGCGACCCTGCGCGTCGGTGATCTGGCGGCCGATGTCGGAGATCTGCTGGTCGGGCAGCGACGTGCCGTTGGTACCGGCATAGATGCTGTTGTCGGAGCGGTACTGCGCCACGGCCTCATCGGACTGCTGCACTTTAGCGCTGAGCGATTTGATCTGCTCCTCGAGCCACGCGCCGGCTTCTGCGGTGTCGGCAAGCGACTGCCCGGCCCGGCGCTTCACATGCTCGGCGGCGATGGTGTTGGCGAGGCGGGCGGCAAGCTCGGGATCGGCGGAACGCACGAAGATCGAGATGACTGCGGAGTCGCGCTCGCGCACCACCGTCAGACGCTCGATCAGATTCTGGAGCACCGTTTCATCGACGCTTTTGGGTTCGGTATTGCGGCCGACGAGGCGCAGCAGCATGGTGATGGGGCTTACCGCGCTGCCGTTGAACTCGGGCACCGAGCGGAGTTTCTCGGCATCGATGACGGCGAGCAGCGTGTCGCGCGACTTCACCAGCTCGATCTGGCTCGACATCAGCGCATCGATGGTGATGCCGCCACCGGTCGGCGAATTCGCGGTGGTCCCGGTCGCCTGAGTGAAGGTGCTGCTGCGGTCCTCGACGAGGAGACTCGCCGACGACTCATAGAGCTTCGGCACGAACATCAGGATGACAAAGGTCGCCGCCAGCAGCAGCGCGGTCACGATGATGATGCGCAGTAGGCGCGCCCAGAGCGCGCCGAACAGCGTCCCCACATCCATCCGCAGATCTTCGGCAGGCGCCGACTCAAAACTCATCGCGTGGGCCTCGTTCAGACCTGCGATTTATCGGTCGGTCGTGGTCAACATTCGGTTAAGGCCGTTGCATCGTGCAATCACGGCGTGTCGCGTTAAGCACATTGTTAACCATACGCACCCGACACTAGCGCGACTCTCGATGTGTTGGTTGTTCGATGCGCTGGCTGCAGCTCTGCCTTCTCCTGGTCCTGTTGCCGCTGGCGGCGTGCTCGCTCAATGGCAAGACGACGACCTATTCGCTCGAACCGCCCAGCGTCTATACACTCGGCGGCGGCGGCGACACGATCCGCGTCAAGGTCTATGGCGACGACACTGTCACCGGCTCCTACAAGGTGGATGACGCAGGGACTGTGTCGATGCCGCTGATCGGGCAGGTCCGGGTGGCCGGCAAGACCACGGCACAAACGGCGGCGGCGATCGCCGCAGAGCTCGCCAACGGTTTTGTGCGCAATCCGGATGTGGCGGTCGAGGTCGAGACTTACCGGCCATTCTTCATCCAGGGCGCGGTCAAAGGCGGCGGCCAGTTCCCCTATGTTTCGGGCATGACAATTCGGGCGGCGGTGTCGACGGCCGGTGGCTATTCCGACACGGCCCAGCGGCAGCGTGCCACGATCTACCGCAAGGTCGGCGATCGCATGCAAAAGAGCGTGGTCGACCTCGATTTCCCGATCTTCCCCGGGGACACCATCGTCATCTCTGAGCGCTGGCTCTGAGGCCGTGGCCGGCGCAGCCCCGCTCCGCATCTTCCAGATTCTGAGGGCGCCGGTCGGCGGGTTGTTCCGCCATGTGCGCGACCTTACCGAGGAACTGTCGCGGCGCGGGCACGAGATCGGCGTCATCGCCGACAGCATTACCTCCGACGCGCTGACGGCCGAGCGGCTTGCGGCGCTCGAGCCGTTCGCCACGCTGGGCATCCACAGCCTGCCGATGCCGAGGACGCTGGGCTTTGCCGACTTCACGACGCCCTACCGCATCCGCCGGCTGGGCCGACAGCTCCGGATCGACGTGATGCACGGTCACGGGGCCAAGGGTGGGCTCGGGGCGCGGTTCGGACGCAGCCGCGGCCAGGTTTCGCTCAATACGCCGCATGGAGGAGTGCTGAATTACAAGCCGGGATCGCTGACCGGGAGCTTTTTCCGCAATGCGGAGCGCGCTATCGGCGGCATCACCGATGCCTACATTTTCGAGAGCGCCTTTGCGCAGCGCGCCTTCCACGAGCAGGTGGGCGAGCCGCCGTGCCGGGAAACGGTGATCCACAACGGACTCGCGCTTGGTGAGTTCGAGCCCGTGCCGCTCGATGCCGACGCCAAGGACTTCGTGTTCATCGGCGAGTTCCGCGACGTCAAAGGCATTCCGGTGCTGATGCAAGCGCTCGACGGGCTGCGCGCCCCCAATGGACAGCCGGCAAGCATCGCCATGGCCGGCGGCGGCCCGGATTTCGAGTTCTGGCGCGCCAAGATCGCCGAACGCGGGTTGAGCGGGCGGGTCGAGCTGATGGGGGTGCGTCCGGCGCGCGAGGCGCTGCGGCGGGGTAATGTTCTGGTGGTGCCGTCGCTGGCTGAGTCCTTGCCCTATGTGGTGCTCGAAGGCACGGCGGCGGGGCGGCAGGTGATCTCGACGTCGGTTGGCGGCATTGCCGAAATCTATGGGCCGACTGCGGGCAGCCTGGTGCCGCCGGGCAATCCGGGACCGCTGGGGGCCGCGATGCAGCGGGCGCTGGACGATCCGCAGAGCGCCCAACATGAGGCGGATGAACGGCTCGCCTACGTGCGGCCGCGCTTTTCGATCGCGCATATGACCGACCAGATCGAGGCGCTGTACCGCGAAATCCTCGCCAAGCGGCGGTCGGGTCAAGCGTAGGGCGGGTTTTCACTCGCCCTTCACCCCTTGGTCCTTATGTTTCCGGGCAGTTTCCGCGTTCTGGACTTGTCTGCCATGTTCCGCCTCGACCCCAAGCAAGCTGTCCTCGACCACGTCGCCCGCAAATCCGCGGCCGGTCCGGGGCAACTTGGCCCTGAAGCTCAGGCCATCGCCTCGGCGCCGATCGAGGCCAGCTATTCGAGCGCCGTGATCATCGGCATCGCGCAGGCCATCGAGGCGCTGCTGCTGGCGACGCTCGGCTTTGCGATCTTTGCGACCTATGTGGAGCCCGGCCAGCAGGCGATCTACCTGCCGACGATCGCGCTCGCGACACTTGCCGCCAACGTGCTGTTCAACGCGGCGCGGACGCATCGGATCGCGGCCTACCGCACCGCCCTGCAGCAGACCGCCCGCGTGCTCGCGGCCTGGACCTTCGTGTTCATCGTGCTGATGACCATCGCGTTCCTGTTCAAGAGCTCGGAGCTGGTGTCGCGGGTCTGGCTGGTGAGCTGGTTCGCTGCCGGTGCGGTGGTGCTCGCGGTGTTCCGCCTGTCGCTGCGCCAGTTGATCCTGCAGTGGACCGCCGAGGGCAAGCTCAAGCGCCGCACGGTTATCGTCGGCGGCGGCCACGACGCCGAAGTGCTGGTCGACTCGATCATGAAGAGTGCCGGCGCCGATGTGCGGCTGATCGGCCTGTTCGACGATCGCAACGACGAGCGCTCACCCGAATCCGTTGCGAGCCTGCCCAAGCTTGGCCGCGTCGCGGACCTGCTCGAATTTGCGCGCCAGACCCGCGTCGATCTCGTCATCGTCTCTATGCCGCTGAGCGCTGAAAAGCGCGTCCTCGAAATGCT
Source organism: Devosia sp. (assembly GCA_046594305.1). Taxonomy (GTDB): domain Bacteria; phylum Pseudomonadota; class Alphaproteobacteria; order Rhizobiales; family Devosiaceae; genus Devosia_A. The sequence continues at coordinate 4,527 of JBKJTB010000161.1, forward strand.
GACGCAGCTCTGGGTGCTGCCGGTCGATATCCGGCTCTCGGCGCATATGAGCAAGCTGCGCTTTACGAGCAAGGCGTATTCCTATGTCGGCGACGTGCCGGTGTTCGACATGGCCGACCGGCCGATCTCGGACTGGAACCTCATTTTCAAATGGCTGTTCGACATGGTGGTGGCGGCGAGCGCGCTCGTCCTGCTGTCGCCGGTGAT
>JBKJTB010000197.1:0-4690 GCA_046594305.1 Devosia sp.
GTGTTCCTGAACAAGTGCGACATGGTCGACGATCCGGAACTGCTGGAACTCGTCGAGCTCGAAGTTCGCGAACTGCTCTCGAACTACGAATTCCCGGGCGACGACATCCCGATGATCAAGGGTTCGGCTACCGAAGCCCTGAACAACGGCGACAAGAAGCTCGGCCACGACGCCATCATCGAACTGATGGCCGCTGTTGACGCCTACATCCCGCAGCCGGCGCGTCCGATCGACCAGCCGTTCCTGCTGCCGATCGAAGACGTGTTCTCGATCTCGGGCCGTGGTACCGTCGTCACCGGTCGTGTCGAGCGCGGCATCGTCAAGGTTGGCGAGACTGTCGAGATCGTCGGCATCAAGGCGACCCAGTCGACGACCGTCACCGGCGTTGAAATGTTCCGCAAGCTGCTCGATCAGGGCCAGGCTGGCGACAACATCGGCGCGCTGATCCGCGGCATTGAGCGTACCCAGGTCGAGCGCGGCCAGGTGCTGTGCAAGCCGGGTTCGGTTACCCCGCACACCGATTTCGTGGCTGAGGCGTACATCCTCACCAAGGAAGAGGGCGGCCGCCACACGCCGTTCTTTGCCAACTACCGTCCGCAGTTCTACTTCCGCACCACCGACGTGACCGGTGTTGTGACCCTGCCGGAAGGCACCGAGATGGTGATGCCGGGCGACAACGTGAACATCTCCGTTCAGCTGATCGTGCCGATCGCCATGGAAGAGAAGCTCCGCTTCGCTATCCGTGAAGGTGGCCGTACCGTCGGGTCGGGCGTCGTCGCCAAGATCCTGAAGTAAGTTTTGACCTCTGCGCGGCGCGCATTCGTGCGCCGCGTTTCAATTTGGTTGGGAAAGCAAGATGAACGGTCAAAACATTCGCATCCGCCTCAAGGCGTTTGACCATCGAGTGCTCGATACTTCGACGCGCGAGATCGTCAACACCGCCAAGCGGACGGGCGCGCAGGTCCGCGGACCTATCCCGCTGCCGACGCGGATCGAGAAATTCACCGTCAACCGTTCGCCGCACATCGACAAGAAGTCGCGCGAACAGTTCGAAATTCGCACCCACAAGCGCCTGCTGGATATCGTCGATCCGACGCCGCAGACCGTGGATGCACTCATGAAGCTCGATCTCGCCGCCGGCGTCGACGTCGAAATCAAGCTCTAAGACAGGTATTCGCGCTGACCATCTATCGGGTCCTCTTGACAGTCTAATGACCCGGTCAGTCGCCAAGGAGAAAAGGTAATAAGATGCGTTCGGGTTTGATCGCACAGAAGCTGGGCATGACCCGCATTTTCAAGGACGACGGTACCCATGTTCCGGTGACCGTGCTGAGCCTTGAGAATTGCCAGGTCGTGGGCCAGCGTACTGCGGAAAAGGACGGCTACGTCGCGCTGCAGCTCGGCGCCGGCACCGTCAAGGTGAAGAACATCACCAAGGCCGATCGCGGTCAGTTCGCCGTTGCCAAGGTCGAGCCCAAGCGTCAGCTCACGGAATTCCGCGTCGACGCCGACAACCTCATCGAGGTCGGCGCCACCATGCAGGCCGACCATTTCGCCGAAGGCCAGCTGGTGGATGTCACCGGCACCTCGATCGGTAAGGGTTTTGCCGGCGCCATGAAGCGCCACAACTTCCACGGCCTGCGCGCCTCGCACGGTGTGTCGGTGTCGCACCGCTCGCACGGTTCGACCGGCCAGCGCCAGGACCCGGGCAAGGTGTTCAAGGGCAAGAAGATGGCCGGCCACATGGGCGACCGTCGTGTCACCACGCAGAACCTCAAGGTCGTCCGCACGGACGTCGCTCGCGGCCTGATCATGGTCGAGGGTGCGGTTCCGGGCGCCAAGGGCGGCTGGATCCAGATCCGCGACGCGGTCAAGAAGCCTGCCCACAAGGACGCAGTCTCGCCGGGCAAGTTCAAGCCCGCGGCGGCCCAGGCTGAAGCTACTGCCGGGGAGAGCAAGTAATGGATATTCAGGTCACTTCCCTCGACGGCAACGATGCCGGCTCGCTCACGCTCAAGGACGATATTTTCGGTCTCGAGCCGCGTGCTGACATCCTCCACCGCATGGTGCGCTACCAGGGCCTCAAGGCCATGTCGGGCACCCACGACGTCAAGAATCGCGCCGAGATCGCTCTCACGTCCAAGAAGTGGGGCAATCAGAAGGGCGGCGGCCGTGCCCGTCACGGTTCTCGCCGCGCCCCGCAGTTCCGTGGTGGTGGTCGCGCCTTCGGTCCGACGCCGCGTTCGCACGCCATCGATCTTCCCAAGAAGGTCCGCGCGCTGGCTCTCAAGCTTGCCCTCTCGGCCAAGGCCCAGGCGGGTGAACTGACGATCGTCGACACGCTGGTGCTGAACGCAGCAAAGACGGCGGCGCTCCGTGCCACCTTCGGCCAGCTCGATTGGTCGAACGCGCTGATCGTGGATGGTGCGACGCTCGACCAGAACTTCGCTCTGGCCGCCCGCAACATCCCCCATATCGACGTGCTGCCCATCCAGGGCATCAACGTCGCTGACATTTTGCGCCGCAACCGGCTGGTCCTCACCAAGGCCGCCGTCGAAGCGCTGGAGGCGCGGTTCGCATGAGCAAGTTTTCGAACTACGACATCATCCGATCGCCGGTGGTCACCGAAAAGTCGACGCTTGCGTCCGAGCACGGCCAGATCGTGTTCGAGGTCGCGGTTGATGCCACCAAGCCCCAGATCAAGGCGGCCGTCGAAGGCCTGTTCTCGGTCAAGGTCAAGGCCGTCAACACGCTTGTCCGCAAAGGCAAGACCAAGCGCTTCCGCAATGTTCTGGGTGTTCGCAACGACACCAAGAAAGCAATCGTAACCCTCGTCGACGGCCAGTCGATCGATATCTCTACCGGCGTCTAAGGGGAGGCAAGAACCATGGGTCTGATAACTTACAATCCGACGTCTCCTGGCCGCCGCCAGCTCATCACGACCGATCGGTCGGAGCTGTGGAAGGGCAAGCCGGTAAAGGCGCTGACCGAAGGGCTTTCGAAGAGCGGCGGTCGCAACAACACTGGTCGCACCACCGCGTATCACCGTGGCGGCGGGCACAAGCGCTCGTATCGCATGGTCGATTTCAAGCGCGTGAAGTTCGACGCTGTCGGCACGATCGAGCGGCTGGAATACGATCCCAACCGTACGGCCTGGATCGCTCTGGTGAAGTACGAGGATGGCGAACTCGCCTACATCGTTGCTCCCCAGCGCATGGGAGCCGGCGACAAGGTCGTCTCCTCGATGCAGACGGTCGACGTGAAGCCGGGCAACGCAATGCCGCTCGAGCGCATGCCGGTCGGCACCATCGTCCACAACGTCGAGATGAAGCCCCGCAAGGGCGGCCAGATCGCGCGTTCGGCCGGTGCCTACGCTCAATATGTCGGCCGTGACGCCGGCTGGGCCATCCTTCGCCTCAACTCGGGCGAGCAGCGCCGCGTGCATGGCACTTGCCTTGCCACGGTCGGTGCGGTCTCGAACCAGGACCACTCCAATACGTCGATCGGCAAGGCCGGCCGCAACCGTTGGCTGGGCAAGAAGCCCGTCAACCGCGGTGTGACCATGAACCCGGTCGATCACCCGCATGGCGGCGGCGAAGGCCGCACCTCTGGTGGTCGTCACCCGGTGACCCCGTGGGGCAAGCCGACCAAGGGCAAGAAGACGAGAAGCAATAAGGCGACGGACAAGTTCATCGTTCGCAGCCGTCATCTGAAGAAGGGCCGCTAAGCCATGACACGCTCACTCTGGAAGGGCCCGTTCGTCGACGGTTACCTGCTCAAGAAGGCCGACAAGGTGCGTTCTGGCGGCCGCAACGAAGTCATCAAGATGTGGAGCCGCCGTTCCACCGTCCTGCCGCAGTTCGTCGGCCTGACCTTCGGCGTCCACAACGGCCACAAGCATGTGCCGGTCGTCGTGTCCGAGGAAATGATCGGGCACAAGTTCGGCGAGTTCGCGCCGACCCGTACCTACTACGGGCACACGGCCGACAAGAAGGCCAAGAGGAAGTAACATGGGCAAGCCCAAGACCAAGCGCGCGCTCAAGGACAACGAAGCCAAGGCGGTTCTCCGCATGCTTCGCGGTTCGGGCCAGAAGCTGAACCTCGTGGCCGCTTCGATCCGCGGCAAGAAGGTAGAGAAGGCCCTGGCCGAACTCACCTTCTCGCCCAAGCGTATCGCCGGTTCGGTCAAGAAGACGCTCGAGAGCGCTGTCGCCAACGCCGAGAACAATCACGGCCTCGATCCCGACACGCTCGTCGTGGCCGAAGCCTATGTCGGCGACTCGCTCGTCATGAAGCGCTTCATGGCTCGCGGCCGCGGCAAGTCGGCCCGCGTCGAGAAGCCGTTTTCGAACCTCACTATCGTGGTTCGCCAAGTTGAGGAGACCGCATAATGGGTCAGAAGATCAACCCGATCGGTCTGCGCCTCGGCATCAACCGCACCTGGGATTCGCGCTGGTACGCGAACAAGGGTGAGTACGGGAACCTGCTGCAGGAAGACCTCAAGATCCGTCGTACGCTGATGGAAGACCTGAAGCAGGCCGCGGTTTCCAAGATCGTCATCGAGCGCCCGCACCGCAAGTGCCGCGTGTCGATCCACACTGCCCGTCCGGGCATCGTGATCGGCAAGAAGGGCGCTGACATCGACAAGATCCGCGCCAAGGTGAAGCAGTTCACCGACAGCGAAGTGCAC
>JBKJTB010000203.1:0-5532 GCA_046594305.1 Devosia sp.
TTCGCGCGCGGCGAGCGCAGCATCGGCGGCATCCTCCCGCTCCTGATCCTCACCAATTGCGACGAGGTCGAGCTGCGCTACGGCAATTATCCCGGCAAGCGCATCGGGCCGGACCACGAGACCTTCCCGCATCTGCCGCATCCGCCGGTGGTGATCGATCGCCGCCACTTCACCAAGGACGCACTCGGCCTCTGGGGCATGGAGTGGCTCGACGCGACGCTGGTCGGCTATGTCGGCGGCAAGCCGGCCAAGGAAGTGAAATTCGTCGCCGACCCCGTGCCGGCAAAGCTCGAACTGATCGCCGACACCGACCGCATCGGCACTGCCGATCCGGTGCGCCTGATGGTGCGCGCGCTGGACCAGGCGGGCAACAAGCTGCCCTTCTTCCCCGAGCCGGTGGCGATTGAAGTCAGCGGCGCCGCACGACTGATCGGGCCGAAGCTGGTGCCGCTGCGCGCCGGATCGACGGGCTTCTGGGTCGAGGCAATTGGCGCCGGCCCGATCAATATCAAAGTGACCAGCGACCGTCTGGGGACGGCCGCGATTGAACTCAGTGCGGCGTAAGGGGGAACTTCTATGAGCGGATTGAAGCTGCGCGGCGTCAAAAAGTCCTTCGGCAGCGTCGAGGTCATCAAGGGCGTCGACCTCGATATTGCGAGCAAGGAATTCGTGGTCTTCGTCGGGCCTTCGGGCTGCGGAAAATCGACGCTGCTGCGCATGATCGCCGGACTCGAGGCGATCACTGCCGGCGAACTCTACATCGGCGACGAGCTGATGAACGAGGTCGACCCCAGCAAGCGCGGCATTGCGATGGTGTTCCAAACCTACGCGCTCTACCCCCATATGACGGTGCGCGAGAACATGGGCTTTGCCCTGCGCTTCGCCGGTGTCGCCAAGCCCGAGATCACGAGGCAAGTCGACGAGGCTGCCCGCATCCTCGAACTCGGGCCGCTGATGAACCGGCGGCCCAAGGAGCTCTCCGGCGGCCAGCGCCAGCGCGTCGCTATCGGCCGCGCCATCGTGCGGCATCCGGATGTGTTCCTGTTCGACGAGCCGCTCAGCAACCTCGATGCCGAACTGCGCGTCCACATGCGCATCGAGCTGGCGCGGCTCCACAAGGAGCTAAGACCACCATCATTTACGTGACGCACGACCAGGTCGAGGCGATGACGCTCGCCGACAAGATCGTCGTGCTGCGCGATGGCGTCGTGGAACAGGTCGGCACGCCGCTCGACCTCTACGACGATCCGAACAACCTGTTCGTCGCCGGATTCATCGGCTCACCCAAGATGAATTTCCTGAAGGGCGTGATCGAGGGCGGGGCCGTGCGCCTCTCCGAGTATGACACCATCATCCCGACCAGCGTGAAAGCCGCGAACGGCACCGCTGTGACGGTCGGCATCCGCCCCGACAGCTTCAAGGCCGGTGGCACGGCGACGCTCGAGGTCGGCGTCGAGATCATCGAGCATCTGGGCGGCGAGACCTATGCCTACGCCCGCCGCGGCATCGGCGACGTGCTGACCATCGCCACCGGTAACGACCGCAATCTGCAGTCGGGCGATGCCTACAAGGCCCACTTCGACCCGGCCGCCGCGCTGATCTTCGGCGCGGACGGCCTGCGTATCCGCTAGGACTGCGCCCTAGCGCGAGGGCGACGCATCCATGCCGTGAGCCTTGCGCCACGCCTGGTATTCGTCCTCGGCGTCCGGGTGCAGCGGGTAGTAGCGGCGAAGCGACTCGCCGGCCGTCAGCTTTTCGCGGGAGAACACTTCCCACTCGGCGTGCTTCTTGCCGTCCGCCACGATGTGCGCCGCCATCGTCACGGGCACGACCACGGCCCCGTCATCGTCGGCCACGATGATGTCGCCCGGCACCACCGTCACGCCACCGCAGGCGATCGTCACATTCACCGCATAGGGGAAGATGTCGTTCTGCACGTGATAGTTCGGCGTCCAGCCCTTGAGCCACAGCGCCAGGTCGAGTTTTTCGACATTGGGGCGGTCGCGCATGGCACCGTCGATGATGATCCCGGCGCCGCCGCGGCCCTTGAAGTAGGTCGACATCATGTCGCCGAAGATGCCCGACTTGAGATCGCCGCGCGCATCGACCACGACCACGTCGCCCTCCTGCACATGGTAGAGCACATGGCGGTGGAGCTGCGTTTCAGGGTCGGAGTATTCGCCCTCGCTGAACAAATCCGGCCGCTGCGGCATGCACTGCAGCGTCAGCGCCGGACCGACGATGGACTTGCCGTGGGTCTGCGGCAGGATGCCCGTCATGTGCGGGTTGCGAAACCCCATATGGCCGAGCGTGCCGGCAATGGTCGCACTCCCGAGGCCGCGCAGCCCCTCGATCAAATCCTTGGACGGCCGCTGAATGTCGGCACCAGTATTCGCCATCGTCTTTCCCTCGATTTTTGATCGGCCTACCAGTTGGTGACCGAGCCATCGCGCCGCTTCAGATGCGGCGCCTCCCAGAACTTGAAACTTTGCTTTTTGACCAGCTCTTCGTTGACCTCGACGCCAAGGCCCGGCGCTGAGCTGACCGGATAATAGGCACCTTTGAGCCGTGGCTGCACGGGGAAGAATTCGGAATTGTCGAAGCCAAGGTTGGCCTCCGGCGCCCGCGTCTCGAGCCAGGCAAAGGTCGCGGCAGCGGCGCCGAAGTGGATGGTGGCCGCGGTGCAGATCGGGCCGAGCGGATTGTGCGGCATGAGGTCGACATAGTGCGCCTCGCTCCACCCCGCGACCTTCATCGCTTCGGTCAACCCGCCGACATTGCACACGTCGATGCGATTGAACTGATGGATGCCGCGCTCGATGTAGGGCAGGAACTGCCACTTGCTGGCGAACTCCTCGCCGATGGCGAACGGAATATCCGTCATCGTGCGCAGTGACTCGTACGCCTCCGGCGTCTCGTCGCGGATCGGCTCCTCGAGGAAATCGAGGACGCCCTTGCCGAGCTTGCCGCAGAAGCTCGCCGCCTCCGCCACCGAGAGGCGGTGATGGTAGTCGATGCCGAGGACCACTTCGTCGCCGAGCACCTCGCGCGCCTTGTTGAGCATCCGCGCCGTCACACCAATCGACTCGCGCGGCTCGAAGATGTCCTTGCTCTGCTGCCCCACCGGGAAGAAGCGGATCGCCTGCCAGCCCTGCGCCATGAGTTCCTTGGCACGCTCGATCGCAGCATCGCCTTCCGTCGTATCGCCGGTCGAGGCGAAGGTCGGGATCAGGTCGCGCTGCTTGCCGCCGAGCAATTCGTAGACCGGCACACCGAGCGCCTTGCCCTTGATATCGTGCAGCGCGATGTCGACGGCCGAGATCGCCGCCTGCAGCACGCGGCCGCCCTCAAAATACTGGCTGCGATAGGTCTCCTGCCAGATCGCGCCGATGTCGAAGGCGTTCCGTCCGATCAGGAACCGCGAGTAGTGTTGCAGGGCTCCGGCGACAGCCATCTCGCGGCCGCTGAGGCCGCTCTCGCCCCAGCCATAGACGCCCTCGTCGGTCTCGACCTTGACGATGAGCTGGTTGCGCGTGCCGATCCACACCGGATAGGGCTTGATGGCGGTGATCTTCATCGGCGTCAGCTCCAGGTCCGGTCCCAGGAGTATTCATCATCCCACTGGTCGGTCGGCTGCCAGATGCCCTTAACGCCGGGCTGCAGATGCTGGCTGATGACCTCGTCGACCACGTCGTCGATGCCGAGGCCCGGCTTGTCGGACACCTCGATGAAGCCGTTCTTGACCAGCGGCCGGGGCAGCCCGGTGACGATGTCGTCCCACCAGTCGACATCGGCGGAATGATATTCGAGCGCCATGAAATTCTCGGTCGCCACAGCGACATGCGCCGCGGCCATTGCCGCGATCGGGCTCTCGGCCATGTGGATGGCCATCGCGATGCCGTGGTCCTGCGCCGCGTCGCCGATCTTCTTGGTCTCGAGGATGCCGCCGCTGGTCAGCAGATCCGGGTGGATGACGGAGATGCCGGACTTGAGCAGCGGCTCAAAGCCTTCCTTGAGGTAGATATCCTCGCCAGTGCAGATCGGCACGGTGGTGGCCTCCTGCAGCTGTCGGTATTGATCGGTGTATTGCCAGGGGATCACGTCCTCGAGCCACGCGGGCACGTACTTTTCGATCCGCTTGGCGAGGCGAATGCCGTTCTGCAGCGAGATGTGGCCGACATGATCGATGGCCAGCGGAATGTCGTAGCCGATGACGTCACGAACCTCGGAGATGTACTGCTCCAACAGGTCCAGCCCCTTGTCGGTGAAGTGGAGGCCGCTGAAGGGATGGCGGACATTGTGGACATCGTAGGTGGCGTTGCGGGCACGCCGGTCCTCAATGGTCTTCACCGACCCGCGACTCGGATGGCTCTTGTAGCCTTCGAGCGTGCCGGCGGGCGCGACCACTGAGCCCGGCACGTCGGCAATCTGCATCAGGCCGAGGTCCATCTTGAGGAAGGTGAAGCCGCGGTCCATGCGCTCCTTGAGCCGCTTACCGGTCTCGGTGCCGCTCGGCTTCTCGGCGTCAGTGTCGCAATAGATGCGGACCTTGTCGCGAAACTTTCCGCCCAGCATCTGGTAGATCGGCACGCCGTAAGCCTTGCCGGCGAGATCCCACAGCGCGATCTCGACGGCCGAGACGCCACCGCCCTGCCTTCCATGCCCGCCGAACTGTTTGATGCGGCGGAACAGCCGGTCGATGTCGCACGGGTTCTCGCCGAGCAGCCGGCTCTTCAGCATCAGCGCATAGGTCGCGCTGGCACCGTCGCGCACCTCGCCCAGCCCGACGATGCCCTGGTTGGTGTAGATCTTGATGAGCGCCGAGGTGAACGGCGCGCCGACGATCTCGGCGACCCGCAGATCGGTGATCCGAAGCTCCGACGGCTTCGAGTTGCTGTTGACCCGGTTGAGGGCGGCTTCGGGTTCGGTGTTCGTCATTGCAGCATTCCTGTTTTTGGCGTCCGGCTTCAGTATCGAAGCATGCGCCGCGGCGTCGCGCGAGAGAAGTAAACGCTATTTCGCGGTGAGCGCCATTTCCGTCTGGCCGTCGAACAGATGCATGCGGTCCTGGTCGAACTCGAGCCAGACCGGCTCGTCGGGTGCAATCGGCACGGTCGGCGGCACGCTGATATTGACGATCGCGCCCGATATGAGGGCCTGGACGAACGTGACGTCGCCGGTCGGCTCGACGGTATAGGCCTTCGCCGGCACCGCGCCGGACACCGCGCTCTTGTGCAGCTTGATCGTCGAATGGCGGGCGCCGAGCACGATCTTCTTGCTGACCGCACTCGCCACTTTCCGCGTATTGAGCGGCGACAGCGGGAGCACCCAGCCTTCGGATCCGGTGAGAACAGTATTACCGTCGACGGTCGAGGCTTCGAGCGGAATAAGGCTCATCGCCGGGCTGCCGATGAAGCTTGCAACGAACATGTTCACCGGGTTGGCGAAGACCTGTGCGGGCGTATCGTATTGCTGCAGGAAGCCGCCATTCATCACCGCCATCTTGTCGGCCATGGTCACGGCTTCGAGCTG
>JBKJTB010000319.1:0-33652 GCA_046594305.1 Devosia sp.
ATCGGCTTGAGCGCCATCAGGTCCGCCTTGCCGGAGAGGATCGGGCCCTCTTCCTCGGTGCCGGGCACCTCGTCGGGGACCACGAAGTGCCCGGCACCGAGGACGAAGGTCCGGTGCTGTCGGGCAAGGCGGAACTCATGGCGCTCAAGCCGATGAACTGCCCGGCCCACATCCAGATCTTCAACCAGGGCACCAAATCCTATCGCGACCTGCCAATGCGGCTCGCCGAGTTCGGCTGCTGTCATCGCAATGAAGCGCATGGCGCGCTGCACGGCCTGCTGCGCGTCCGCCAGATGACGCAGGACGACGCCCACATCTTCTGCACCGAGGAGCAGATTCAGGCCGAGACCGAGCGTTTCGTGCATCTCCTGTACTCGGTCTATGGCGACATGGGTTTTGAGAACGTCGTCATCAAACTGGCGACGCGGCCGGAGAAGTTCGGCGGCACTATCGAGCGCTGGGACGCGGCCGAGAAGGCGCTGGGCGACGCCCTCCGGGCCACCGGCTACGACTTCGTCGTTGCCGAGGGTGAAGGTGCATTCTACGCACCGAAACTCGAGTTCCATCTCAAGGACGCCATCGGCCGTTCGTGGCAGGTGGGCACGCTGCAGCTCGACTACGTGCTGCCCGAACGGCTCGACGCGACCTATGTCGCAGAGGACGGCTCGCGCAAATACGCAGTGATGCTGCATCGCGCCATCCTCGGCTCGCTCGAGCGCTTCATCGGCATGATGATCGAGAGCTATGCCGGCAGGATGCCGATGTGGCTGTCGCCGGTGCAAGTGGTCGTCGCGACCATCGTGTCGGATGCGGACGAGTATGCGACCAAGCTGGTGAAACAGCTCCTCGACGCCGGCATCCGCGCCGAACTCGACGTGCGCAACGAAAAGATCAACTACAAGGTGCGCGAGCACTCGACGCAGAAGGTGCCGGTGATGCTGGTCGTCGGCAAGCGCGAAGCGGAGGAGGGCACCGTGTCGGTCCGCCGCCTCGGCAGCGAGGGCCAGAAGGTGATGCCCGCGATGGACGCCCTCATCGAACTGATGGGCGAGGTCGTCCCGCCCGACATCAAGCGGAAGTCGGCCGCACTGGCGGCATAGTGAATCGGAGGATGGCGATGCGGTGGATCAAAACTCTCCTCGTCGCCGTCCTCCTCGCGGCCACCCCGGCTCGCGCCGCCACCCAATGGCTCGACGCCCCCGGCGCTTACGAACTCACCGGCGCGCAACTGTTCAAGCTGCGCGCCGAACTCCCGCCCGAACTCAACGAAAGCCTCAAGGCGCTCCGCAATAAGACCTTTGCTGACGAAGCCGGCTTCCGCGCTGCGTTGAGTGAAGTGCTGCTCAACGATGCGCTTCGTGGCGTGTGGCTCGACCGCCTCGTTGAGGAGGCAACTACAGGCGGCGGTTCGTTCGGTGTGCAGACGCTCGAGGGCGATCTGCTCACCATCACCGTGGCTGATCCGGGCCACACATTCGACGATGTGCCCTTCACCGCAAAATCATGGCTGGCGCATCTGCCGGCCGAGACGACCGAGACGGATTTCGCGACGACACTGGACGCTGGCTGCCTCGCCGTCGTCCGCGAGGTGACGCTGTTTCGCCTGTGCCAGCCCGACATTTCGACTGGCGACAAATCCGTGGTCATCGAGACCGAAGCCAGGCACATCGTCGGCCTCGGCCAGGAATTCCAAACCCCCGGCGACACCGCCGCCGAGCGCAACGGTTTTGTGCGCACCGGCACCAACCTCATGGGCGGTTTCAACGGTGGCGCCAACGGCAACACGCTGTTCCCCATCGCCTACTTCGATTTGCCCGATCACCCCTTCGCGTTGATCCTCGACAACCGCTACCCGCAGGAGTGGAATTTTGAGGCAAGCCCGCCCACGCTCCGCGTCAAGGGTGGTGATCTCAGGCTGCGCGTCATCGTCGGCGACTCCCTCGCCGACATCCGCCGCAAATTCATGGCGCTGAGCGGCCACCCGCCGGTGCCGCCCAAATCGATGTTCGGCCTGTGGATCTCCGAATACGGCTACGAGAACTGGGCTGAGCTCGACGGCAAGATCGCGAGCCTCAAAGCCGCGGGCTTCCCACTGTCCGGCGCCGTTCTCGATCTCTACTGGTTCGGCGGCATCCGCGAGAATTCGCCGCAAAGCCGCATGGGCAGCCTGAGCTGGGACCTCGATCGTTTCCCCGATCCGGCGGGCAAGATCGCCGGGTACGCGAAGGACGGCATCGGCCTGATGCTGATCGAGGAAAGCTACATCTCATCCGGGCTGCCCGAATACGAAAGGCTCGCCACACTCAAGGGTCTCGCGCACGACAATCAGGGGCAGCCGCTGGTCACCAACCCCGCCGGAAACTGGTGGGGCAGGGGCGGCATGATCGACTGGCTGGCGACGGACGCTGCCGCCGAGTGGCACGACCTCAAGCGCCAGCCGCTCATCGACATCGGTGTCGCCGGGCACTGGACCGACCTCGGTGAGCCCGAGATGGTGAACCTCGGTTTCCGCTACAGCGACGACAATCTCACCGACCCGCAGGTGCGCAACAGCTACAATCTGGCCTGGGCGCAATCGATCTATGACGGCTATCGGCGCAATGCGCCCGACAAACGTTCCTTCATCATGTCGCGCTCCGGTGGAATAGGACTCCAGGCACTTGGCGGCGCCATGTGGTCCGGCGATACCGGCGGCGATTTCGGCTCGCTCGCCGCGCAGATGCCGCAGCAGCAGCACATGATGTGGTCGGGCATGGACTATTACGGCTCTGACATCGGCGGCTTCCACCGCAGCGCCATGGGCATCTATCCGGGCACGCATGAAGCGCTGACCAACGAGCTCTACACCCAGTGGTTCGCTTACAGCGCGCTGTTCGAGGTGCCGGTCCGCCCGCACACCGAGAACCTCTGCAACTGCAAACAAACCGCCCCCGACCGCATCGGCGACCTCGCCAGCAACCTCGCCAATATCAAACTGCGCTACGCGCTCGGGCCCTATTACTACTCGCTCGCGCACCGCGCCTGGCTCGACGGCGAGCCGGTCTTCCCCTCGCTCGACTATGTCTACGCGGAGATCGGCGCGGGCCTCGGCCACGAGAAGATGATCGGCACCGAACTCGTCGGGGCGGCCGTCGCGACGCCCGGTGCCAGGGACGTCGCGGTCTATCTGCCCCCAGGCGACTGGTACGACTTCCGCAATGGCAGTCTCAAATCGTCGAGCGGCGAGACGATCACCGAACCGGTCTACCGCGACGGCCTGCTGCAACTGCCCCTGTTCGCCAAGAATGGCGCTATCGTCCCGATGACCGACGGCCTGCATGTTTTCGGCGGCGCGCCTAACAGCTTCGACTGGTACGACGATGACGGCGTTTCAACCGCCTATCAGCAGGGCGACTACGACCACATCGCCATTGCGCTCGACGGCGCCAAGCTGACGCTGGTTCGCGAGCGTGGCGAGCTCGCTCCCAAATCGTTGCAATGGACGCGAACCGAGCCAGTGAGCGAAGTGCTCATCGACGGCGTGCCCTCACCGTTCACGCAGGACCGCACCACGCTCACCGTCGCGTTGCCTCCGTTCGATGGCACACTGACCGTGGAGGTCCGCTAGTTCTTGCCCTCGTGGAACAGCGCGACGGATTTCTCGATCCGCCGCGCCCGCGTCTCGGGCGTCTTGGCATCGTTGATCGGGTCAATATGCCGGCGCTGGTTCGAATAGCTCAGCGTCGCAAAATACATCTTCGCCGCCTTGTCCTCGTCGAGCGCCTTCTGCAGGTCCGGCGGCACCTCCATCACGCGTGGCGCAGCGTCGAGTTCGAGCGTCACGTCGATCATCTCGCCGCCTGTGACGCCGGCAAGCTTCCGCCGCTCCTTGCTGATCCCGACCATGTACCGGCCGCCCATCACCGCGACCGTGTTGGGATAGCTGAACTTGCCGTTGATCGTGACGGTGACCTTCGGCTTCTTGCCCTGGCCCAGCGCGTCCACCACCTTGTCGGGGATGACGAAGCCCGTGGTGTCGCCATCCCCCTTCAGCACTTCGGTTTTGAAGGTCTGTTTCGCCGTCACAGCAAAAACTCCTTGATCATCGGCGCGATGGCAGTCGCTGCGACCATATGGTTCTGGCCCGCCAGTGTCTTGTGCTCGGCATTGGGCAGGTTCGCGGCGATCGCGACCTGCGCGTTCTGCATCCACGCATCCGACTTGCCGCCACCAATGTTGAGCACCGGGATCGTGACATTGGACCAGCGATTGGCTGGGATCGGCTTGTGAGTCCACAGCGGTGTCACGAACGCCATGTCGTAGGGCAGGGTGGGACCCACTGGCGCCATCTTCTTGAACATGCCGAAGAGCTGCATCATCACGATGCCGAACCATGGGATCGCGATGCCGTTCTGCATGAAGTGCTTCACTGCCCCGGCATTGTCACCGCTCGCGACGAGCCGGTTCATCCGCTGCACGTAGTCGTCCGGCACCGGCTTGCGGGTCGTGTCAGTAAAGATGGGCAACTCGTAGAGCACCATGCTTGTAATGCCCGGGATGGTGTTCGCTGCTTCGAGCGCCAGCGCGACGCCCGACGAGATTGCATAGATGGCCACCGATCCGCCGGCCGCGCCGATGACCGCGGCGAGGTCCTCGACTTCGCGTTGGGTCGCATAGGGCTTGGTGTCCCCGCTTTCGCCGCGGCCGCGCCGGTCGTAGGTGTAGGCTGTGAAGCGATCCTTGAGTTCTGCGGCAAGCGGCGTGGCCGGTCCCATGTCGCGCGAGCACAAGGCCCCATCGATGAGGATGATCGGCGGGCCGGAGCCAACCACACTGTAACCGATCCGGGTGCCGTCCTTTGAGGTAACGAAGGGCATCACTTGCCTCCTGGTGCGAGTAGAGTTGGCAGATATTCCTCGAGCCGATCGTGGCCCATGCCGACCATGCCGGCAAAGCCGCGGGCAACGGTTTCATCGCGTAGCGCCACGGAGGCGGCGCGGACGTGGACGTGCACATTGGTGCGGCCGGCTTCTTCGGTCAGTGCGATGGTCGAGACCAGTTCGGCCGGCGGCAGCCCCTCGAGCCCGCCGGGCCAGTCCTTGGGCGCATCGCGGTAGTGGATGCGCTCCGGTTCGGCCAGTTCGAGGTAGACGCTCGAATAGCCGTATTCGCCGCCATTCTCATACGTCCACAGGGTCCGCCACACGCCGCCGACCCGAAGGTCGATTGTTGCCGCGGTCTTGGCATCGCGCGGTCCCCAGAACCGCGCGAGGTGCTGCGGCTGGGTGTAGCACTTCCAGATCAGCGCCCGCGGCGCGTCGAGTACCCGGTCGATCGTGAAGTAGTCGGCACCCGCCGGAACTGAAACGACGTCCTGGCTCATGGTCATGCGTCCAGAAAGCCGAGGGCCGTGGTCGCGAGCCGCGGGTCCACGAAGATGTTGTAATGCGTCGCGTTGGGCAGGATCGCGAGGCGGTTGGCATTCATGCCCGAGCCATCCCAATTGCCGTCCTGCTTGCCGCCGCCGAGCAGTTCGAAGAACGAGGCGATGTGTGCCGTGCGAACCGCATCCCAGTCACCGACGATGAGCAGGGTCGGCGTGCCGATCTTGCCGATTTCCGCTGACCAGTCGAAGTCCTGTCCAACGAAGGCCGCCATCCGGGCGATGCTCCTGGGCCAGTTCGCTTCGGCGTCGGGCATCAGCTGCAAGTAGGCCTGATACATGGGTGACTGCTTCATGCCCTCGATAGTCGCCGGGATGTTGGCGCCCATGCCCTTCATGCCCTGCTGGTTGTAATCGTGCCAGCCCGAGAAGGCATAGACGGCGCTCGTCGCGATCAGCTTGTCGACGACGTCCGGGTGGTCGATGGCGACGCGCAGGGCGGTGTCGCCGCCCATCGAGTACCCCATGATGTCCGCCTTCTCGTAGCCGAGCCATTTGATCAGCTCGGCGACGTCGCTCGCAAAAGCGTCAAAGCTCATCGGCCGGTCGAAGGGCAGGGTGCGGCCGTGGCCCTGCAGATCGACGCCGATTACCTGGCGCTTCTCGGCCAGCGCGGCGAGCACCGGGCCGAACATCTCGATCGAGCCGAAGCCGCCATGCAGCAGCACCAGCGGTTTCCCGCTGCCGTGGATCTCGTAATAGATTTCGACGCCGTTGACGGGGGCGTAGCCGGAGGCGGGGCGGTTGGCGGGCGTGGACATGGCAGTTCCTTCCTGAGTGGCATTTGTCGCCGCAATGGCGAGCTTGGGCAATGCCGCGAGTGCGGCGGTGGCGATGGCGGTGGTCAAAAGGGTGCGTCTTTGCATCGGAGGTCTCCGGGATCGGGTGGGTTCAACTGGCGAAGAAGGTCTTCAGCACCGGCGCGATGACGGCGGGCTCGGCCCCATGGGTCTGGCCGGCGAGCGTTTCACGGGTGGCATGCGGGAGAGCCTTCGCCACCGCGTCAGCGGCCGCCTTCATGAAAGCAAAGCTGGCGTCGCCGTCGAGGACGAGGACCGGAGCCGTGATGGTGCTCCAGCGCTCGACTGGAAGCTTTTTGTCGACGAAGGCCCCGGCCATGATGCGGCCGTCATAGGCGATGGTGTGGGCGACGCCCTCCATCAGGGGCCAGAACGGCGATGCCTTCATGCCCGCGACCTGATCGGCGGGCATGCCCATGGCAACGGTCATGAAATACTCGACGGCCTCGCTGCGCTTGCCCTCGGCGATGAAGCCATCGAGCGTCTCGACATAGTTTTCGGGGAAGCCGGGACGGCTGTCGTCGACGATGAAGGGCGGCTCATAGACGGCAATCTTGTCGACCGGCAGTCCGCTGGCTGCCGCCTCGATCGTCAGCACCGAACCCGACGACATGCCGAGCAATGACGCATGGCCGCCGACGGCCTCGATCAGCGCGGCAAGGTCCTCGATCTCGCGCTGCACAGCATAGGGGAGCGTATCGCCGCTCTGCCCCCGGCCGCGGCGGTCATACTGGACCACCGTGAACCTGTCGGCGAGCAGCGCCGCCAATTGCGGCGTCAGCGGATCGATGCCGCGATACTGCATGGCGCCGTGGACGAAGATCAACGGCGGACCACTGCCCATCGTCTCATAGGCGATGGTGGTCGAATCCCTGGATGTGACGGTGTGCATGGTGGTGTCTCCGGATTGCGCGAGACCGTGACCGGCCATCGTGAGGATCAGAACTGCGGCGCTGGCGCCGACGAAATTGCGTCTCTTCATTTGTGCCTCCCTGGGCATGGCTTCGCCGCTGGCACCCGAGGCGCGGTCGAAAAGCCGGTTGGTGTGAGTGGCGGCTAGATCGTCGCCAAGTGGGCCTCGAGCTTGTCGAAGCTCTCATTGGTGCCCAGCTTGAAGCCGCGGCGGGTGACCGCGTCCTTGTGCTCGGGCTTGTCGAAGCTGCAGACCAGCGTCAGCTGCGTGCCGCCTTCGACCTCGTCGAACGTCAGTGTCTTGGTGAACCCCGGCGGCGGATTGTCGCCGAAGATTTCAGGGTCGGCCGGCGCGTTGCGGTAGACGATGCGGCGCGGCGGCGTGACCTCGATGATATCATTGTCGGTCGGCAGCTCCTTGCCGTCGGGTCCGACCATTACATGCAGCCAGCTTCCACCCGTCCGGAAGTCGAGCGTCTCGACCCGGTTGGTGTAGCCCTTGGGGCCCCACCATTGTGCGAGGTGGTAGGGGTCCGAGAACATCTTCCACACCAGCTCACGCGGCGCTTTCAGCATCCGGGTGATGACCAGCGTCTTGCTGTCCTCGGCGGGAGCGGCTGCGGCGAACACTTACACCGTCTCCCTGGCGAGTTCGTCGACGAGCTTGCCGAACTGCTCCATCGACTCGCGCCCGCCCTTCTCCATGCCCGTCGCGACGACGGCGTCGCGGGCCTCGAAGTTCGGGAGCAGGGCGTAGGACTTGTAGTAGGTGCGGCCGTCGCGTTCCTCGAAGGTGTGGATTTCGGGGAAGGCTTCGTCGCCCTCGAACTGGCCTTCGACGCCAAAGCTGTTGGCGAGCTTCTTCTCCGGTACAACGTCGACGTAGACGCCGTAGAACACGATCTGCTCGCTGCCGTCGGGCCGCTCGCAGATGAAGCGCCACTGGCCGCCTTTGCGCAGTTCCAGCTTGTCCACGGTCTTGACCGGCGCGATGGATTTTGGACCCCACCAGCGCGCGACGTGCTCGGGAGTAGTGAAGGCCTTCCAGACCAGCGACACAGGGGCATCGAAGCTGCGGGTGCAGATCATCGACGGCTCATTGTTGGGGTAGTCGAACTTGATATCGGACATTTTCGGTTGCTCCTCGGTTTGCAGTTTCTCGATGTAGGCGGTGAGCTGATCGAGGCTTTCGGTCCAGAAGCGGACATAGGCCGCGATCCACTCGGGTTTCGGCGCGGGCCTGCGCGGAAACGGGATGATGTTTCCGGCCGCCTCAGTTGGGCGTGCCATCGGGGTCCCCCTTCTGGAGTTCGGCGAGGTAGACCTCCAACTGGTCGAGGCTCTCCTCCCAGAAGCGGCGGTAACTCTCGAGCCACCCATCCACGTCCTTGAGCGGCCCCGCCTCGAGCTTACACGGTCGGTACTGGGCGTCCCTGCCGCGCGAGATGAGACCGGCCCCCTCGAGCACCTTGAGATGCTTGGAGACGGCCGCGAGGCTCATGTCGTAGGGCTTGGCGAGCTCGTTGACGGTCGCCTCTCCCGTCGCCAGCCGGGCGAGTATCCCCCGACGGGTGGGATCGGCGAGGGCCGAAAGCGTGACGCTGAGTTTGTCGGGGCTCATTTTGTTCAACCAGTCAGTTGATAACGTAATGGTTGAATACTTCTCCGGTTCAAGCTTGTCAACCGGTTGGTTGAATAGAAACTGAAAAATCTCAACCGATCGTGTCGATCTCGCGTTGGACCCTTCGTCGTGTCATCAGAGGCGGGGATGCTCCCAGCCTGAAAAACGGAGAAAACCGATGCGTTTCATGATCATCGTCAAGAGCCGCCCCGAGCTGGAAAACGTCGAGCAGCCGCCCGAGATGTACGAGGAAATGGGCAAGTACAATCAGTCGCTCGTCGACGCCGGCATCCTGCTCGCGGCCGAGGGCCTGACTGGCTCCAAGGACGGCGCGATCGTCACCTTCAGGAAGGGCGGCAAGTTCGAAGTGAAGGACGGTCCCTTCACCGAAGCCAAGGAACTGGTGGCGGGCTTCTGGATCATCCAAGTGAAGTCGCTCGACGACGCCGTCGCGTGGGCCAGGCGCATCCCTGGCTTTGCCGACGGCGAGACGGTCGAGGTCCGCCGCGTTGCGGAAATCTCCGACTTCGAGGGCATCATGTCGCCCGAGACGATCGCGCAGGAAGAAGCGATGCGCGACAATATCGCCAAGAAGGCCAACTGAGCGAACGAGAGGAGACAGCAAATGCGCTATTTCATGAGCATCATCCTGAAGCCAGAACAGGAAGGGATGTCGGTTCCCCCCGAGCTCGGCGACGCCATGGGCCCCTATATGGAGAAGAGCCTCGCCAATGGCTCGCTGATCTCCACGGCTGGCCTCAAACGTACCAGCGAAGCGACGCGGATCGTCGCCCAGAGCGGACGCACGACCACCGTCGACGGTCCCTTTGCCGAATCGAAGGAGTTGGTTGGCGGCTACGCGGTGCTCGAGGCGCCCAGTCACGCGGCCGCCGTGGAAATGGGCAAGGAGTTCGTCAAGCTCCACACCGAAAATGGCTGGCCGGACGTGATCGTCGAGGTGCGCGCCATCGACGGCGGCATCAACTACTAGGAGGATCGGCATGCAGTTCATGGTCATCCGCAAGGCGGACGCCGAGACCGAGGCCGGCGTGATGCCGAGCCCGCAACTGATCGACGACATGACCAGCTACAACGAGAAGCTGGTCAAGCGCGGCGTGATGAAGGGGGGCGGCGGGCTCCTGTCCAGCGCGAAAGGGGCGCGCGTCTCCTTCTCAAACGGCAAGCCGACCGTCATCGACGGCCCGTTCGCGGAAGCAAAGGAGTTGATCGCCGGCTACTCGATCATCGAGGCCGCCTCGCTCGCCGAGGTGATCGAGATGATCAAGGACTGGCCGCAGTCGGACGGCCACGGAAGCGTGCAGATCGAGATCCGCCAGGTCGCGACGGCCGAAGCCCTGGGCTTCGACCAGGAACAGCAGAACCGCTACGCCAAGCTGGTTGCCCAGCAACAGCAGCAATAGCGGCTGAGGGTTGCCGGGGCGGCGCGGATTTGATCCACTCCGCCGCCCATGGACAAGCTCAGCCCCGAATTTGCGACGCAGCGTGCCGTCGAAGCCGTCTGGCGGATCGAAGCAGCGAGGCTGATCGCCGGCCTCACCAAGATGACGCGCGACGTCGGGCTCGCTGAAGAGCTTGCAAGCGACGCGCTGGTTGTTGCCCTCCAGCAATGGCCTGAGAGCGGCATTCCGGGCAATCCCGGCGCGTGGCTGATGCAGACCGCCAAGCGCCGGGCCATCGATCAGTTCCGCCGCAACAAGGTGATGGCGGAAAAGGCCATGCCGGAGCTCACGCATGAGGCGGAACTCAGGGAACAGGAGGCGCCCGACTATGACGAGCGCCTCGACGACGATGTGAAGGACAACGTGCTGAGCCTGATCTTCACGGCCTGTCATCCCATCCTCAGCGCCGAGGCCCGCGCCGCGCTGACGCTGCGGCTGGTCGGCGGGCTGACCACCGGAGAGATCGCGCGCGCTTACCTCGTCCCCGAGCCGACGATCCAGCAGCGCATCGTCCGCGCCAAGAAGACCCTCGCCGACGCCCACATTCCTTTCGAGGTGCCGCGCGGCGATGACCGTCTCGCGCGCCTGGGATCGGTCCTCGAAGTGCTCTACCTCATTTTCAACGAAGGCTACTCCGCCACGGCTGGTTCCGACTGGATGCGCGTCGAGCTGTGCGATGAGGCCCTGCGTGTCGGCCGTATCCTCGCCCAGCTTGCGCCGGACGAACCCGACGTGCACGGCCTCGTCGCCTTGATGGAAATTCAGGCCTCCCGCAGCGGCGCCCGTACCGCCAAGGACGGTGCCCCGATTCTCCTGCTCGATCAGGATCGCGGCAAATGGAACCAGATTCTGATCCGCCGGGGCCTCGCGGCACTCGATGAGGCCGTTGCGCTGGGCGGTGCCAGCGGCCCTTACACGCTGCAAGCTGCGATTGCCGCCTGTCACGCCCGCGCCCTCAGAGCCGACGACACGGACTGGAACCGCATCGCTTCGCTTTACGATGAACTGTCGATCGTGATCCCATCACCCATCATCGAGCTCAACCGTGCGGTCGCCCATACGATGGCGTTCGGTCCTGAGGCCGGCCTGCGCCTGCTCGAGCCGATCATGGAGGTCCCGCAACTGCGCAATTATCACTTGCTGCCGAGTGTCCGTGGCGACTTCCTGGCCAAGCTCGGCCGCCACGATGAGGCTCGCGCCGAGTTCGCCCGCGCCGCACAGATGACGCAAAACGAACGCGAGCGCGACCTGCTGCTGCGCCGCGCCGCGGGGCAGGGATGACCGGCCTCGACATCCGCCTGGCGCGTCCCGACGATCGTCACGATTTGATCGAGCTCCAGCGCCGCGCTTCGCTCACCTGGGATGAGGTGCGCCAATATTTCCTCGACCATCCCGAGATCATCGACCTCGATCCGGAGATGATCGCCCGCAATGAAGTATTCGTCGCCGAGATCGGCTCGCGCATCGTCGGCTTTGCAACCATCATGGCGCATGAGGGCAACGACGTGGAACTCGAGGGCATCTTCGTCGAGCCCGCCGAATGGCGCAAAGGCATCGGTACCGCATTGCTGCGTCAGATCGAACGCGAGGCCGCTGCGTGGGGTGCCAACCGCCTGCACGTCATCGCCAATCCCACTGCGGCAGACTTCTACACGCGCGCCGGCTTCGTGGTGACGGGCGAGAAGAAAATGCTGCTTGGTCCGATGGCCCTGCTGATGGCGAAACCGGTTACGGTGCGTTAGCCGCAGCACGCAAGACGCTCGCCCGCCTTTGGCTTTCTTGCTAAGGACGCCTGAGTATCAGGAGCATGCCCTTGCAGCCGGACTATGTCTTGATTGGGGTTCCCAAAGCCGGAACCACCTGGCTGTGGAACATGCTCGGCCAGCATCCGCGCGTGCATTCGATCCCGTTCAAGGAAGTTCACTTCTTCGACGTGCTCTATCTGGGGACGAGCAAGGCGCGGCGCCTCCGACGGATCGGTCGCAACGTCGATCTGGCGCGCACGCAGACCACTAACCCCGCGCGCTTGGGCTATCTCGACCGCATAACGGATCCCGGCTTCGCATTTACGGACGAGTGGTACGAGCACCTGTTCTCACAAAAGCCGGCAGGCCACGTCACCGGCGAGATGACGCCGTTCTACTGCATGCTTCCAGATCAGGCGATCGAGCACCTGAAGCGACTGGCTCCAAATGTCCGGCTTATCTACTTCATCCGGGATCCGCTCACATGCGGGATCTCGCAGTTTCGGCAAGCGGCTGGGGATCGCGGGGCGGACGAAATCCTGAGTTCACCCGGCTACGCGGCGCGGGGTGACCACCGCTCGAACATCACGCGCTGGGAACAGCATTTCCCGAAAGACCAGTTCCTCTATGTGCCTTTCGGCGACGTCAAAACCGATCCGATGGCGGTCATGCGGCAGGTTGAGCGGCATCTCGGGCTCGAGCCGCACGCCCGCTATGAATCGATGCAGGAGGCAAGAGCCTCGACTGCGAGCCGCGACATTGAGGTCACCGACGCGACGGTCGAAAGAATATCCGAGCTGTTTGCATCGCAGTATGAGTTCCTGCGGGCGCGTTTCGGCGAGGCGTTCGTGTCCCGAATAGCCTGAGATCAGGCGGTGTACCCGACGTCAGCGCGGATCATCTTGCAGATCGGTTCAGGCCTCGCGGCGTGGACCAGCAGGCGCGCCGCATGGTCGCCGACATTGCGATAGGCGTAGGGTACGCCCGGCGGCACGCGCACTGTATGCGGAGCCGTGATGCAGGTCGCGCCGCCGCCTACCATGAATTCGAGCGTACCGTCTTCGAGCATGAACTGCGTTTGGGTGTCGCGATGACTGCGCACGGGCACCTGCACCCCGACTGGAACGCAGTGCGTTGCAGCGCGATAACGACAATCATCGACATCGTTGGCGATGATTGCGGCCTGGTCGCCGACGATGACGAATGCACGATTGTTCACAGGGATACCCCCCCAGCCCAAACGCCCCGCTTGTCCTTTAGGCGCGCAGACCTGAACCGGATTTGAACATCAGCCCGCCGCCTGCATGTACTGTACACCCAATTCCTTGAGTGCGCGCCATGCCACGCGGCAATGCTGCGGCGGGTGGCCGGGCACGAGCAGGTCGAAGCTCTGCGGGATGCCGCGGACGGTGGCGAATTCGAGTTTGGCGCCACCATCGCTCAGATTGCGGATCACGCAATCGAGCCGGCTTCGACCGTTGTCGTAGACGATGGTCGCAACAATCATGGTGTTGCGACGCGGCAGAAGCCGATTTTCGCGCCGAGTCAGCAATTGAGCCCCGAGGTCAGAGATGACGACGCTGTCACCTTGGCTCAGCGCGCTTTGAGAAGGCGCCAAGATGGGGGCACGCATTCGAGCGGATTCGGAGAGTAGGGATTAACCCTTAAGCGAGCCCGGCCTGTTCGAGACCGCCGACATAGCGGTCGAGCAGGACCGGTTCCATGAAGCGCAGGCCGTCGCGCAGCGTGGCCGAGGTCATGGCGGGGCGCAAATAGACGAATTTCTCGAGCGCGTCCTTGGCCTGCGCCAGCTTGCCGGCTGCCGCGTAGTAGGTCAACAGATCGCGGTAGGGCCAGGTGAGGCCTGGGCGTTCGGCCAGCGCCTGCCGCGCGAACTCGATGGCTTTCTCCGGGCGTCCCGCCGAGAAATGCGCCAGCCCCATGCCAAGATGAACGTTGAAGGCGAATGGATCGAGCGGCGACAGCCGGGCCGATTGTTCGAACGCCGTGAGCCCTTCCTCGGGACGGCCGAGATAGACGAGGCCATAACCCCGGCGCATCCACGCCCAGGAATGGTTGGGGTCGAGATTGAGCGCGCGCTCGGCGAAGGTGACCGCCTGCGGCACGTCGCCACCGAGCTGCATCATGGCGGAGGCGAGTGCGGTGAGGGCAGTGGGATCGTCGCCGACGGTTTGTGTGGCGACCTCGATCAGCCGCTCGCCCTCGGCCCGTTCCGCCGCGACGTCCGTTGCCCAGTTGTAAGCCACCTGCTGTCCGCGCGCCCAGGCGCCGAGCGCTGCCGCGAGCCCGTAGTTCGGCTCAAGCTGCAGCGCCTTGCTGAGATACTCGATAGCGTGCGGGTTTTCGGCCATGCGGTGCGCCCACAGATGGGGCAGGGCGCGCATCACGAGGTCGTAGGCGGCCATCGTTTCGGGCCGCTTGGAGCGGGCGCGCTCGACCTCGACGCGGCGGATCGAGGGCTGGATGGCGCTCGCCACTTCGGCGGCGACCTTGTCCTGCAGGTCGAACAGATCGGAGACGGCACCGTCCACCTTGGTCGACCAGATGTGGTTGCCGGTATCGGTTTCGACGAGCTGCGTGGTGATCCGCACGCGCTCGCCGACGCGCCGCACGCTGCCTTCGACGACGTAACGGACGCCCAGTTCCTTGCCCACCTGGCGCACGTCGACGGAGCGGCCCTTGTAGGCAAAGGCCGAATTGCGGGCGATGACGAAGAAGTCCTTGATGCGGGAGAGCGTCGCGGTGATTTCTTCAACGACGGCGTCGGCGAAATAGGCCTGGTCGGCTTCGCCCGAGAGGTTGTCGAAGGGCAGCACGACCACCGAGGGCCGGCTCGACTGCGGGGCAGCGAGAGAGGCTTGCGCAGCAGCCGCGGACTTTTCCACGAGGCCGTCGGGGTGCCAGACGTAGAGCCGCACCGTGCGCGACACGTTCTTGAGTTCGGTCGGCCCCAGATCGGTGAACTGCAAGTCGGTCCGACCGTCCAGATACTGGAACATCCATTTGGTGATCGCCATGCCACCGGGCGGGCACAGCGCCTGGACCCGCACCGACAGATTGACGCCCGACCCATAGAGGTCGTCGCCCTGCACCAGGACGTCGGCGAGCACCACACCGGCGCGGATCTGGAAGAAACCGCCGCCCGGGACCTTCAGCCGGCGGTCGTTGAGCTCGCGCTGGACCTCGGCCACCCATTCGACGGCGGAAACGACGCTCTGGAATTCTGCCAGCAGGCCGTCGCCCATGGTTTTGAAGACTTTGCCGCCATGCCGGCCGATGGTGCGCGCAACCAGGCGATCGTAGACCCGCTGCACGAGGCGCAGAGTCTGCCGCTCATTGAGCTCGGTGAGCCGGGAATAGCCGACCACATCGAGCGAAACGATTGGGACCAGCCTGCGGTCCGCTTGAGCTGCCATCTATTTCCGCCCCCCGGCGGCCAACGGGGCGCTTATAGCACCGCGGTTCGCGCCAGCAACAAACAGCGCAGACTTCAGGCTAATAAACCGTCGTCAGAACTTCGATTTCCTTGGGCTGTCCCGGCTGGACCTCGAACTCGCGGTTGAAGACTGTCTCGCCGCGCTTGGCAAAGACAAGATAGTCGCCTTCCTGCAGCACAGTTGAGGGGAAAGCGCCGGTATCGGTAAACACGGTCGCGCCATCCGCCGTCTTGACCGTCCAGTCGACGTCGGCGATGGCCTCGCCACCGGCCTCGCTCACGAGCTTGAACGAGGTCTGCGCCGCGCGGTGATAAAGCGTGGCGTCGGTGAGTTGGCCTGGCTCGACGCGCAGATCCGCGCGCACCACGGCGTTCACCTCCCCGAAATAGGAGACGATGTGGTAGGTGCCGGCATTGACGGTGAGGATGTCGTTAGCGCCGATTCCCTGCGCGACGATCGCCTGGTCCGCCTCGGAGGCGCCCGTGGTGAAGACGTCGAATTTCAGCAGATTTATCGGAATTGCCACGTCGCCGGTGACCGCCGCGTTGAGCCGAAGCCCGCCTGCTTCGAGCACGATACTCTTGGTGTTGGGTCCCTCGGCCACGACGATCGTGTCGCTCGCCTGCGCCCGGCCGTAGGCGACATGCACGACGTAGTTGCCCGGCGAAAGCTCGACATTGGCGACGGCACTATCCGACTTGGCGGCGAGTTCGAGCTGTCCCGCTGAATCCGTCTTGGTGCTGAAGATGCGCCAGACCAGTCCCTCGCCAATTGTCGTTCCGCCGTCGGTGACGGTCGCCATCAGCGTTACAGGCTGAGGCGCAGCGGTCACGGCCTCGATCGCCGCGGTTGCCGGCGTCCCGGAGATGGGGGCAGTTTCAGCCGGCGCCGCGGTGGTTTCGAGGGGGACGGTATCCGGCGCGGCTTCGCCCGAACTCAGTGGGGCGTGGAAAATGGGCATTGGGCGCGGGATCGGCGCCTCTTGGGCAAATGCCGAGGTGATCCCGACAAGCCCGAGCACAGCGATCCACTGCAAAACCTTCAATTCGTTCCTCGAATCCGCCCGCTGGACCGGCATCGCTACCCTTGGATTGGGGAAAA
Organism: Devosia sp.; assembly: GCA_046594305.1. Lineage (GTDB taxonomy): Bacteria > Pseudomonadota > Alphaproteobacteria > Rhizobiales > Devosiaceae > Devosia_A. The sequence goes on from JBKJTB010000319.1 coordinate 16,520, forward strand.
GCTGTGTCATAAGGGCGGAACACCCGCAAGGACTTGACCATGCCTGCCATTCCCGCGCTCCGCGACTATCTCAAGACCCGCCGCTCGGTCGGCATCGGCTTTCTCAAGGACCCCGGTCCGACTCCCGCCGAGCTTGAGGAAATCCTGGCGATCGGTACGCGCGTTCCCGACCACGGCAAGTTCGTTCCCTGGCGGCTGATCGTCATCGACGGTGATGCTCGTGCAAGGGCCGGGGAGAAGCTGGCTGTCATCCAGAAGGCTCGCAATCCGGCGCTGGACGAGGCGTCGCTCGACAATGAGCGCCGGCAGTTCTTGCCCGCACCGGTGACGGTCGGCGTGCTGCTGTCGCCCAAGCCCAATCCCAAAGCGCCGGAGATGGAGCAACTGCTCTCCGCCGGCAATGTCTGCTTCAACCTCAGCCACGCCGCCTTCGCGCTGGGGTTCGCGGCGAGCTGGACCAACAAATGGTACGGCTTTGATCCCGAAGCGCAGCAGATGCTTGGCGCGCGGGGCGGCGAGCGCTTCGTTGGCTTTATCCACATCGGCACGCCCACGACGGTCATGGAGGATCGGGACCGGCCCGATCTCAGCAAGGTGGTGACGCGCTGGCAGGGTTAACCGCGTGTTAACGGCTGTTAGTGCTTTGTTAACCCGAAGCTTCACCCCGGATTCGCTATGGGCGTCTCTCCGATCGCTGTGCCGCAGGGCCTCGCCTATGTGCTGAACAGCGCGGGGGACAAGTCGAACGTCGATTTCGACTATCTGCTGCAGACCGCCATCCGCGAGTCGAGCCTGAACCCGGAAGCCAAAGCGCCCACCTCATCTGCCGTCGGCCTGTTCCAGTTCGTCGAATCCACCTGGCTGCAGGTGATGAAGGAACAAGGGCCGCGTCTCGGCTACGCGAAATATGCCGACGCCATTTCGGTTGACGGCGATGGTGATTACGTCATTCGCGACAAGGCCATGCGCCAGGAGGTTCTGGCACTGCGCGAGGACCCGCAGATTGCCGCGGACATGGCCGCCGCCTTCACGCAGTCGAATGGCGCCTATCTCGAGGGCAAGTTCGGCAAGCACCCGAGCCCCGGCGAACTGTACATTGCCCACTTCCTCGGCCCGAAGGGAGCGGAGCGCCTGCTGCGTGCCGGCCTCGACAATCCCGACCAGATCGCAGCAAAGCTGTTCCCTAAACAGGCGAGGGCCAACCCGCAGATCTTCTATTCCGGCGGCGAACCGCGCACGATCAAGGAACTCTACCGTGCGCTCGTCGCTAAGCACGTTGGCCCGACGGAGACCGTCGCCGTCGAAGACCCCAAATTCGCGACGCAGCAGCTTGCCCAATCGGCCGGCAATCGCTGGGCCACTGACACCGTGCCCTCGCGCTTCAGCAAGGCCGACATGTCGTTTACGTCGTTCTTTCGCACCGAACCGCCGAGCGCTGTGACGGAACCGCTGATCGCGACCGAGGCGCTGCAGTCGCTCGTGGCCCCCGAGATCGCTTCGCCTCTCATCTCGGCCTACGCTCCCGTCGAGCAGGCCGCGCCGCGCGACCTTGAACTCGGCTTCGTGCCGCTCCCCGCGCCGGCGCCGCTCGTTCCGCGGGCCGACGCTACGGCTCCACTGGAGCCTGCGGCACAGGCCTACAACATGCCGAACGCCGCGGGCGTGACCGATCTCATCGACCGCGGCATCCCCAAGCCGCGGGTGCTGATGAGCAACCAGCCCAGCGCGCTCTTCGTCACCCAGCTCTATCGCCAGGATTAGCTGGTTAACGCGCTCCCAACGAACAGGGTGAACCGTTCCTTAAGCGTTGGCCGCTAGGGTCTTTTCGGGTCGCCCGGAGAGCGTAATGGTTGCGTATCAGGACTTCGTCGCCTTGAGCCGGTCGGGCGACAGCGAGGAACGTGGGCAGGCGGCTCACCTCGCCGCGCAAGCCTATCTGATGCACTCCGGTCCCGCTGACGAGCACGCTGCCCTCTATGCCGCTCTTATCGGCTTTCTCGACGATCCGTCCGTTCGCGTCCGCGGTGCGCTGGCCTACGGCTTGCTGCACACCGTTGAGGCGCCGCGCCCCATTCTTCTGGCGCTCCTTCAAGATGGCGAGGTCATCGCCCGCGCTGTCGCGCAGTACTCGCCCGCCCTCATCGATGCGGACCTGATCGGCCTCGTCCGCAAGACCAGCATCACCATGCTGCACGCCGTCGCCCTGCGCGAACGCATCAGCGGCCGTGTTGCCGAGGCGCTGATTGCCCGGGGCGTCCGTTCGGTCACCGTCAAGGTGGTACAGCGTCCCGACGTCCCTGTGCCCCAGCATCTGCTCGCCACACTCGCGGCGGAACTCGGCGCGGCTGACGCCGAAATCCGTGGCGCGTTGCTGGACCGGGACGATCTGCCGGCGGGGGCGCGTCTCGCCATGGTCGAGGCGGCGGTCGCGTCCCTCTCCGTCGCACGCATCGTCAAAGGCGCGGTTGCGCCGCCGCGACTCGAGCGCCTGCTGCGTGACTCGATGGACACCGCACTGACCGCGATCGGGGAGGGTGAGGCGGTCGTCGGTGGAACGCCGTTTGCCTCGGAGCTGGTGGCCACCGAACGCGTCTCGGCGCGGGTGATGCTGCATGCCGTCGTCAACGGCCATGTGATGTTCTTCGCCGATTGTCTGTCGGCCCTCGCCAACACGCCGCGCGAGAAGGTGTTCACGATCCTCGAGACCGGCGGCCGCCCAGCGCTCAATGCGCTTCTCTCACGCTGCGGCCTCACGCCCGCCGTGTCGAACCTCATCGCCCGGCTGATTTTTCACGCTCGTGCCGCGGACCTCGCGGACGACATCACCGCCCGCCATTTCGTCGTGACCGCGCTGACCGAGGAACTGATCGTCGAGCATGACGGCGTCATCCCGCCCGACCTCGAAGACGCGTTTGCCTATCTCAGCGAGCAGAACGTCGCGCTGGCTCGCCGCGCGGCACGCGGCGTCATGTCGGCCTTTGCCGACGATACCAACGCCGCCCGCCCGATGCCGTTGATCGATCGCGACGAGCGCCTGGTGCTGCCCGCCGCCTAGTAGCGGAACTGCTCGGACAGCACACGTTCCTCGAGGCCCGTGCCGGGATCGAACAGCAGCGTCACCTGCTGCGACTGGTCCTCGCGCACGATGACTTCGACGACGTTCTTGAACTCGACATTGTCGGCCACGGCGCTCACGGGCCGCTTCTCCGTTTCGCGCGCACGAAACGTGACCACCGCAGTGTTGGGCACGATCGCGCCCCGCCAGCGCCGCGGCCGAAACGGTGAGATCGGCGTCAGCGCGAGCAGCGGCGAGTCGATCGGCAGGATGGGGCCGTGCGCCGACAGATTGTAGGCGGTCGAGCCGGCCGGGGTCGACAGCAGAACGCCGTCGCAGATCAGCTCCTCCATCTGCGTCTGCCCATCGACGATGATCTCGACCTTGACCGCCTGATAGGTCGTGCGGAACAGCGACACTTCGTTGAGCGCCAGCGCGTCGAACGAGGCGCCGGTGACGTCGGTCACATGCATCGAGAGCGGTGTGATCCGCGTCGGCTTGGCGGCGCGCAGCCGTTCGATCAAACCCTCGGCGGTATAGTCGATCATCAGGAACCCGACCGAGCCGCAGTTCATGCCGAACACCGGCACGTTCCGCCGTATCACCTTGTGCAGCGTCTGCAGCATCAGCCCGTCGCCGCCCAGGGCGACGATGAGATCGGCCCGCTCGGCGCCGCAATCGCCGTAAAGGGCGCGCAGTTGCACCATCGCGGCATCTGCCTCGGCCGTGCCGCTCGACACAAAGCTCACACGGTCGGCTGAAAAGTCCGGCAAAATCCTGCCCCTTAGGCCATGACCGCTGCTGCCTAGCACGCACGCCTTCGCCAACGCCAGCCGGGGTTAGGTTAATCCGGCCTTGGCAGGATTGCTCGAATGCACCGGCGAACACTCGGCAAGCACTAAGAAAGCCCGGGCACAGTGGCGCGGACTGTTCCGCCGGGTGCTCTATGCAGGACGACAAGCTTTTCGACGAAGAAGCCCGCCTCGCGGCCCTCCGCCGCTACGAAATTCGCGACACCGCTGAATCCAGGCCGTTTCAGCGCATCGTCGACCTAGTCCAGCAGATCATGGGCGTGCCCATGGCGGCTGTGACGCTGATCGATGCGGACACGCAGTGGTTTCGCGCGCAGCGTGGGTTGCCCGGCACGGCGACGCCCCGGGCCGAGGCGTTCTGTACCTTCACCATCGCCCAGCACGGCCCGTTTGCCGTCAGCGACGCGCGCATCGATCCGCGCTTCGCCGACAATCCGATGGTGACCGGTTCTCCGCATGTCCGCAGCTATCTGGGCGTGCCGCTGACCACGCCCGACGGCTACAACGTCGGTTCGCTCTGCGCCATCGACAACGAGCCGCGCCATTTCGACCGCTTGCAGGGCGAGATCATGAAAAAGCTCGCCGAGATCGTCGTCGAGCAGTTCGAGCTGCAGCAGATCGCGAAGCAGGATTCGATGACCGGTGCCCTGACGCGCCGCGGCTTTTTTGCGGAGGTCGAGAAGGAGTTCCAGCGCGCCGGCCGTTACGATCGGCCATCTGCACTGGTGGTCATCGATGTCGACCACTTCAAATCGATCAACGACCGCTACGGCCACCCCGCCGGCGATGCGGTGCTCGTCTCGATCGCCAATGCCTGCATGGCGACGATGCGCAAATCCGACATTTTTGGCCGCATCGGTGGCGAGGAGTTCGGCCTGCTGCTGCCCGAAACGGACCCCGAAGAAGCCCGGCTGGCGGCCGAGCGCATTCGCAGCATGGTCGAATCGACGATCATCCAGGTCGGCGGCACCGAAGTGCGCGCCACCATCAGCCTCGGCATCGCGCCGCGACCCGCCACTGGCGAAACGGTGGCCACCTGGTTCAGCGAAGCCGACATCGCGCTCTACGAGGCCAAGCAGTTCGGCCGCAACCGCGTCGCCGTCGGCAAGGCCAGACGCCCGGTCGCTGCTGGGTCACAACTCCCGGCGACGCAGTCCCAGCACCTGCATTGAATGCACACGCCGCCGGTGCTAGCAGAGCCGCAGCGCCGCCTTAGCTCAGTTGGTAGAGCACCTGATTTGTAATCAGGGGGTCACGGGTTCAAATCCTGTAGGCGGCACCATAGCCCTTTAGGCAGGCTCAAGCTCAAGCGCCTTGGGCAGGCCGAGGCCGTAGCGTTCGCGGATGGTGCGACCGTCATAGTCGCGCGGGTAGACGCCGCGGTCCTGCAGCACGGGGACGACCTTGTCGACGAAGCTCACGAGATCTTCGGGAACGAGCGCCGGTTGAACGGTGTAGCCGTCCACTGCGCCGTCCTGCCAATAGTCGATGAGCCCGTCGGCAACCTGCTCGGGGGTGCCGAGGATCAGCCGGTGGTGGCCCTCGCTGCGGCGGACGGCCTGGCGGGCGGTCAGCTTCTCCTGGCTGAGAAGGTCGTAAAGCCCCATCCCCATGCCAACCGCGAGGATGCGGTTCTGGTCGGGCTGGAACCGTTCAGCGTCGAGCACGGCGTCCGGATCGAAGCTCGCTTGGTCGAGCCCGTTTTCCCTGACGAAGCGCTGCAGCAAGCCATCTTCCGATCCGGTGCCGCTCACCAATTCATGGCGCTTGAGTGCCGCCTCGTAGCTGTCGGCGACGATGGGGACGACGCCGGGGACGATGAGAATTTCCTTGGGGTCGCGGCCGATGGCGACAGCGCAGTCACGCACCTTCTTGCCGAAGGCGAAGCCGGCTTCCTTGCTGAGGATGTTGCAGTAGATGATCTCGCCATGGCGCGCCGCGAGGTCGAGTCCGCCCTCGGAGGCGCCGGCCTGCGCGATCACCGGCTGGCCTTGGCGGCTGCGCGGCACGTTGAGCGGGCCCTTCACCGAGAAGAACTCGCCGTTGTGGTCGATGGCGTGGGCGCTGGTGTTGTCCCAGAACTGGTCGGGGCCGATCGGGCCTTCGCGCTTCAGGTCCCAGCTATCCCAGAGCTTCTTGATGACGTCGATGAACTCGGTCGCCTTGGCGTAGCGTTCCTTGCGCGGCGGCAGCGGCGCGTTGCCGAAATTGGCGGCAACGGCGGGGCTGAACGACGAGACGATGTTGATGATCAGCCGGCCGTCCGCGATGACGTCGAGCGTCTGCGTGCGGCGCGCGAAATTGTAAGGCGAATTGTAGGTGGAGGACGCGGTCAGGACGAGCCCGATGTCGGGGACCCGCGCCGCGATGGCGGTAAGAACGATTAGCGGATCGAGGCTGTGGAACGGCCGTCCAGTGCGCTCGGTCATCAGTGCCGGGTGATCGGAGAAGAACACCGCGTCGAATACGCCGCGATGGGCAATTTCACTGAGATGAATGTAGTACTCGGGATCGACGAAATCGAGCCGCTTGCCGCTCTTGCGATGCGGCCAGGCGCCGCCAAGGTAGCCGGTCGAGTTGATGCCGACATTGAGGTTGAGGTAGCGCTTGGTGCTCATCGTACGGCTCCGTGAAAAGAAGGTGGGCCGGCGGCGCAGGAGATACCGTCGGCCCCAGGGAGACTTGCTTACGGCTCCAGCCAGATCTGCGCGCCGTTGTTGCCGAAACCTTCGACGCCTATCGGGTGGTCGTGCACCTTGGACGAGGTGACGGTGAAGCTGGCGGGCGCGACAACGTCGATCGCGGGCAGGTCTTTCACCACCTGCAACTGGAAGGCATTGAAAAGTTCGAGCCGCTTCGCCGGGTCGATCTCGACCGCGGCGGCTTCGAGCAGCCGGTCGACTTCCGGATTGTTGTAGTTTGCACCATTCGAGAACGGCACGCCCGGCTTGAAGTTCTTGCTCCAGTAGAGGCGCTGGATACCGACCGTGGGGTCGAACAGATTGCTCATGCCTTCGAGCGCGATGTCGAAGTCGCGATCGGTGTAGACGCGCTTGACGAAGGCACCGAAATCCTGCGTGCGCAGATTGACCTTGATGCCGACCTTTTCCAGCGCCTGCGCGATGTATTGCGCCGTCTGGAAGTAAGCGCCGGTCGGCTGTGTCGGATCGAGGTTGAGCGTGAAGCGGGGGCCGTCGGCGCCACGCGGGTAGCCGGCCTCATCGAGCAGCGCCTCGGACTTGGCGGTGTCGAATGCGTAAGGCGGCAGCGACGCATCGTAGAACGCCGCGAGGTCCGGGCTCACCGGGCCGTTCAATACCTTGGCGTAACCCAGATAGACCGTGTTGACGATAAAATCCTTGTCAATCGCATGGGCGATCGCGTGACGAACTTTCTCGTTGGCGAGGATCGGGTTCTCGAGATTGAACTCGGCGCGGGCGATCGAGTTGACGTAGCCGAAACCGCGGCTCTCGAAGGCAAAGGCCGGATCGTCCTGCAGGCGCTGGATGTCGGTCACCGGCAAGGTACCGCCGGTGACGAGCTGCAGTTCGCCGGCTTCAAGCGCCGCAGTCGATGCCGCGGAGTCGCCGATGAAGCGATAGACGATCTGGTCAAGGTAGGGACGGCCAAGCTGCCAGTAGTTGGGGTTCTTCTCGAGCAGGATGTAGCTGCCGCGCTGCCACTCCTTGAAGACGAACGGCCCGGTGCCGATCGGCTTCAGATTCCACTCATTCTCCGGAACCTTGGTACCCTCATAGAGATGCTTGGGGACGATCGGCGACTCCGAAGAGGCGAGCGCGCGGATGAGATAGGGCGCGGGCTCCGACAGCAGGATCTCAACCTCGTCGGGCGCCAGCGCATTGACGGCGCTGACTTTTGCGAAAGTCGCACGGCCACGCGGATGGACTTCCTTGAGGGTGTTAATCGAGAACACCACGTCATCGGCAGTGAAGTCCTTGCCGTCGTGCCACTTCACGCCTTCGCGCAGCTTGAACCAGTAACGCAGGCCATTTTCGGCGACTTGCCACTCGGTGGCGAGGAGGGGCTGTGGGTTGAAATCGAAATCGTAGGTGAGGAGGCCCTCGGTGATCTTGGCGCTGATGTTCACCACGGCGCCCGCGGTGTGGGCGATGAGCACCAGCACCGGCGGTTCGGCGCCGCCGATATTGACGTTTAGCGTGCCGCCCGAGACGGGCTCGGTGGCAGCGAAGGTCGAGGTCGGCAGCGAGGCGACGATGCCGATGGCGGCGGTCGAGAGCAGGAAGCGCCTGCGGTTGAGGGCGAGAATTCCGCCCACGCGATGAGTGGTCATGGATAGTCTCCTAAGCAAGCGCATGTCGGGCGCGAAAACTGATGGCACTTGATCGCATAGGCTATAACTCACTCAACTAATGGAACGGGTCGCTTTTGCTCCAGGTCACACACTAGAAGGAAATTCTTGTCCCGGATACTCGCGTCTCTCAGTACGCCGCGGTAAAGCGCTGACGGATGAACTTTTTTTCATCGAGCGCGTCGAGAATGGCGATGGCGAAATCGGCTTCGGAGATGTGGCTGTCGCCCCTGTCGTCGCGCAGCAATTGGTCGTCGCCCACGCGGAATTTGCCGGTGCGAGGGCCCGCCTTGATGTCGAGCGGGGGCGAGACGTAGGTCCAGTCGATGTCGTATTCGCCGCGGCGCAGCCCGCGCAGGATCTCGCGGTTGCGCAGCGTATGGGCGCGGTGTTCCTTGGGATAGAAGTCGCTGTCGACGACGTCGACGCCGGGTGACGCTTCGAGGCTGCCAACGCCGCCGACGACGATGACGCGCTTCACACCGGCCTTCTTCGCGCCGGCGAACAGAGACTCGTGCGCTGCCTTGATCAGCACGGCAGCGTCGTCCGCCGTGTAGCTGCGCAGACCGGGGCTGTAGGCACTGATGACGGCGTCATGGCCGCTCGCGATCTTGATCACGTCGTCGGGGTTGGCGATGTCGCCCTTCACGGAGACGAGGTTTTCTTCGTCCGGCAGCGGGCGGTTGTGCACCACGGCGGTGACCTTCTTGCCGCGGCGGAGTGCTTCTGCGCGGATCTCGCGGCCAATATTTCCGGTGGCGCCGAACAGGGCGATGCTCATGGTGTAGTCCTCATTGAATGGGTTGCGGCGCGTCGGCGCCCAAGACGTTGCGATTCATCGCCGTGAGCGACGAGGTGACGGCTTCGGTGCCGTGCTCGAGCATCGCGCCTTCGTAGTCGCGCAGGGCATCGAGCAACGGCTTGCTGCCCGACCTCCAGGCGGCCAATTCACGCACCAGAATCCCGCTATCGAAAATGGCCGTGTTGCCGCCCAGCGCCCGGAAATAGGTCATGGCGTGGATGGCGTCGCCGAGCAGCGTCACGCGCCGCGTCGGCCAGGGAGCCACCGGAACCGACGTGCGCACCTTCAGCAGAGCGACCGTCGAGGGATCGGTGAAACGGATCAGATCGAGGATATCCGGATGCCAGTGGCTGATCAGGCTCAGCAGGGTTTCGATCAGTTCGGCCCCCGACTTGGCGGACAGTTCGTCGTCCGTCCCCAGCTCATTGGTGCCGTAGGCCGTGTTCCACCAGAGGTAGGAAGTGGTGTTGTTAAAGTGGAAGCCGTCGATGTCGCGATGCGTCTCGTCGTCATGGCCGATCAGGCCATAGCGGCGATAGGCTTCCGGATCGACGCGATGGCTCGTAACCATCAACGAGTGACCGTGATTGGGCCGGATGCCGGTGTTGTAGTCGGTGAATTTCTCCGAGATGCCGAGGGCGGTTGCCCGCTCGAGGGTCAGCTTGCCGGCGAGGCGGCGCACGCCAGTGTCGGCGAAGGTTGCATGCGGCAGCAACTGCTTGCGTACGCGCGACGCGACGCCGTCGGCGCCGACGAGAACATCCGCACGGACGGCCGAGCCGTCCTCGAAATGCGCGATGACAGAGCCGTCGGGCTGTTCGTCGTAGTGGGTGAAGGTCGCGAGGCTGAGCACGTCGTCCAGACCGTCGAGCAGAATCTGCCGCAGGGTGATGCGGCTCACCGATTTTTCCGGATGCGTGTCGTCGGGTTCGCGCTGCGTGCCGCCCCAGCCGTCGCCGGTTGCGGGCTCAAGGTTCTCGTCGAACAGCAGATTCTGCGATGGCGCACGGCCAAGCGTCGCGTAGAAGGTTTCGAGCAAATGCGGCGGCAGGTTCTGCGTCAGCGCGTCGAGGCCACGCTGGCGGAGGCGCAGGCGAAAGCCCTGCACGTAGTCGGTGCGCGCGCGATCCTTCTCGAACACTGCGACGGAGAGACCATACTTCTTCAGCCCTTGGGCCAGAGTTAGTCCGCCGGGGCCCCCGCCGATGATGGCGACGTCCACACGTTTCATGCTGCAGCCGCCACATCGAGATGTTCGGAGAGATAGGCTTCGACCGTTCGCGGCGCGCGCCCGAGAAGTTGCGGGACGGTATTGGTTACCTGCGAAGCGAGACCTTCGCGGATCAACACCATGAATTCGCGCACGGCGCGCTGCTCGAAGGAGAGCGGAGTACTTCCCGGCGACGTGGCAGGCGCCTCGGCGACGGCGATAGGGTGGTGCACCAGTCGCGTCGCGATGCGGGCGACATCGCGGATGCTCAGCGCCTCGCTGCCGGTCAGCACTAGCGGCTTGTTCCCAATTTGATCGGCGAGCAATTGGTGGATGGCGACATTGGCGATGTCGCGTGCATCGACGAAGCCGACGCGCGCGTCGCCATAGGCCGAGACCAGCGCGTGGCCCGCCTTGATGTTGGCGATGTGGGCGGGGAGGGACACCTGCATCCACGCATTGGGACGGAGGGCCGACCACTCGAGGCCGCTTTGCGCGATGTGGCGCTCGACCTCGGCGTGGGCCGCGCCGGAGATCGACCGGCCGCCTGGTTCGATCGTCCAGTCGGAACCGGATATTTTCACCACGCGCTGCACGCCGTTACGCAGCGCGGCGTCGATGACAGCCTGCTGCTGCGCAACCAGCCCCTCGCCGATCGGCGAGAGCAGCAGCACGCGGTCGATACTGGTGAAGGCGCGATCGAGGCTGGCGCGATCGAGGCTGGCGCGATCGTGGAAGTCGCCTTCCGCAGTCTCGATATCCTTGCCGAAGAGCGAGGTCGCGATCTCGGGGCGGCGCGTGAAAGCGCGGACGGGTTCGCCCAGCGACAGCAACGAGCGGACGATGATGCGGCCGAGCTTGCCAGTTGCGCCGGTGACGAGGGTAGAACGCGACGCCATTCTAGCCTCCGACGACCGCAAGCTTGGGTTTTGCTGCAACCGGCTGCGTCGCATTGGCGGCGATTGCCGGATTGCCCGACACGCGCGCCAGCAGCGTCTTCGCGGCCATGACGCGGATCATGTTGTTCTGCGGCGCATGAGCGCGGCCGCACAGCACATCGCGATGATGCCGCTCCAGCGGGTTATCGCGGCGAAGGCCGGGATTGCCGCCGAGGTCGAGCGCCAGCGTCGTCGCCGCGACGGCGTTCTCGATCACCTGATGCTTCACGGCAGCCGACTCGATGCCGGGCAAGCGACCCGCGTCGGCGTCCGCCGCCGCCGTGCGCAACAGCCGGTCATTCGTCGCGAGCTTGATCTCAATCTCGCCCAGCCCGTCCTGGATGCGGGGCAGGGTCGCGATGGGCTGGCCGAGGCTGCCGGGCGTGTAGGTGCTGGCGAAGTCGGCAATCCAGTTGGCGGCGGCACGGGTCGCGCCCTGATAGACCGACGCGATCTGGAGGAAATACCAGGCCATGCCGGCCTCGTCGCGCTTTAGCCCGGCGCTCGCCGGCTGCGGATCGATGATGTCGTCCAGCGGGACTTCCACTTCATCAAGGATGATGTCGTGGCTCGACGTCGCGCGCATGCCGGTGGCGTTCCAGGTCTCTGATATGTGGAAACCCTTGGCGTTGGTCGGCACGAGGAATGACGCGATGCGCGGCTCCGGCTCGTCGGTGATCGCGAGCACACTCACCCATTTGAGCGCGGGAATGCCCGTCGCGTATTGCTTGTGGCCGCTGATGCGCCACACATTGCCGCTGCGCCGCGCGATCGTCTCGGGTGGGCTGCCGTGGCTGGGTGAGCCGATTCGCGGCTCGACCTGCGCCGAGTTGAGCAGCGCCGGGCCTTCGAGATTGGCGCGGCTCACACGATCGACCAGATGCTTCGGCCATTTGTTGCCGGCGCCGATGCTGTGATGGTGGCTGTAGTGCATCGCCAGCACGAGCGCCGTCGAGGGCTCGCCGCGGGCGATCTCGGCGACGATCGCCTGTGCTTCGGTGAGACCACCGCCGAGCCCGCCATTTTTGCGGCTTGCGGTAAGCCGCAACAGTCCCGCCTCGAACAGCGCGTCGAAATTGACGAAGGGGAAATTGCCGGTCTCGTCATAGTGCGACGCGCTGAGCGCGAAGCGGTCGGCGAGCGCGCGGGCCTTGTCGAGGAGAGCAGGGAATTCGGCGACTGTCATGGTGGTGAGTCCTCAGGCGGCGCGCCGCTGCAGCGTCGCATCGAGCGGCCGGCGGTCGACCCAGGAATCGACGTCGAAGTCGGCGGCAAGGAAGCCCCACTCGAGCAGGAAGTTCTTGTAGGAAGTGACCGCCGCGATGTGGTCGGGCTCGAGCCCGACGCCGAGATGCTTGTGCAGGTCCGGTCCATTGGAGGCGAGCACCTGCTCCTCCGACGCCGACGACTCGCGCGCCACGAAGCGGCGGGTGTCGTCCGGGTTCGCCTGGGCCCAGGCGCTGGCGCGGTGGATGGTGTCGATGAGCACACTCACGAGATCCGGGCGCTCTTCGGCGAGCAATTCGTCCACTGTGAGGAGGCGCGGGGTCCCGGAGTTCACGCGGATCGCGGGGTCGGGGTGGAAGCCGAACGAGGCGACTTCGACCGCCCCGATGAAATTGGCGATCTGGATGGCCGGTGTGCCCTTAAGGTAGATCGCGTCGACCTCACCCTTGAGCAAGGCGCCCACTTCGGCGAAGTGCGACTGCCGGCGCTTGAGGCCGAACAGCGACGGGTCGTCGCGCGAATCGAGCACGCTGTCGGTGCGTTCGATCTCGACGATCTCCACATCCTTGGCGCTCAGACCTTCGAGCGAGAGCGCCGAGATGAGCCCTTTGATCGAGATGGCGCGCTGGAAGTCGACGATGCCTTCCGGGCGTTTCTCGACGCCGAAGCGGCGGCCGACGAGGTCCTTGGCCGATGTGATGCCGGTGCCGGGGAGCGTGAGGATTGCCTGGTATTCGTCGGTCCAGGTGATGCCGACGAGGCGCGTCTTGCGGCCTTCCGAGCGGGCGCGGATCGGTGGAATGTTGCCGCCGTGGCGGAACGACCATTCCAGCGTGTGATTGAAGTGACTCTGCCGGATGTCGCGATTGGGTGAGTCGATGATCGACTTGAGCGTCACGCCCTCGGCCGCAAAGGCCTCGCTGAGCCAGCCCAACTGATCTGCCAGCCCCACAGGGGTCGGCACGGGGCAGCGCGTGTACCAGATTTCCTTGAGAGTGGTCGCCGTCATTTCGGACCTCCGTCCTTTGCTCCGCGGGCTGCCGAGTAGGGGCAGTTTTTCTCTCGTCACCAGTTGTCGTAGAAGTTTTTCGCGTCGAATGGATTGGTCTAGCGATTTCACGCAACTGCAATCCGCAATATGCACACTTGCAGGATGGATTTACCAATACACGTTTGACAAAGCCTATAAAATTAGTCAACTATAAATCGTCAGCGACCGATGGGCGGTTGCGGCGGACGAGGTGCACCGGATGTCGCGAGTGTTCCGCATTGCTAGAACGCTGTTGCGTACGCTGCTGCAGGCGGTGCCGACCGTGGCCGGCATCATCATCCTCAACTTCTTCCTGCTGAAGCTGGCGCCCGGCGATGCCGCCGACGTAATGGCCGCGGAGGCCGGTTCCGCGACCGAAGAGACCATGGCAATGCTGCGGGAGCGCTTCGGGCTCGACAACCCGATCCTCGAGCAGCTTCTCAACTACCTCAACAACCTCGCCCATTTCAGCCTCGGGATTTCACCGCGCTGGGGCGTGCCGGTCGCCGAGCTCATCGGCCAGCGCCTGCCGGGCACGCTCGCGCTGATGGCGCTGGCGCTCACCATCGCCATCGTCATCGGGCTGACGCTCGGCGCAGTAATGGCGACGTTCGCCGGCAAGTTGCCCGATCGCCTGCTGTCGATCGTGTCGCTGTTGTTCTACTCGATCCCCGGCTTCTGGATCGGTCTCATGCTGATCGTGCTGTTCTCGGTCACGCTCGGCTGGCTGCCGACCGGCGGGGCAGGGCAGATCGGCTCAAAACTCAGCGGCTTCCCCGCCATCCTCGACAAGCTCCGCTACATGGTGCTGCCCGCAACCTCGCTCGCGCTCTTCTATGTCGCCATCTATGCGCGCCTCACCCGCGCCTCGATGCTCGAAGTGCGCTCGCAGGATTTCGTGCGGACCGCGCAGGCCAAAGGCGTGGCTCCGTTCTTCGTCGCGACGCGCCATGTGCTGCGCAACGCACTGATCCCGATCACGACGCTGGCCGGCATGCATGTGGGCTCGATGCTCGGCGGCGCCGTGGTGGTCGAGACGGTCTATAGCTGGCCAGGTCTCGGACGGCTCGCCTATGAATCCGTCATGGGCCGGGACTTCACGGTGCTGCTGGGCATCCTAATGCTGTCGTCACTGCTCGTGATCGCCGCCAATGCGATCGTCGACATCCTCCACACTATACTCGATCCACGCATCGGAGCCCGTGCATGAGCAGCACCGAAGTCGGTACCTATGGCATCGAAGTTGGCCGCAACGTTGCTGCGGCGGCCAAGGAGCGCGAAGTCGCGTCCACCCCCGAGCCGAAATGGAGCAACGTTCGAGCGCCCGACGCCCGCATCGCCTCCGCCAATGCCATCACGGTCCGTGCCGGCGCGCGCGAACTGCGCATCTTCCTCTCCAATCCCAATGCCATCATCGGCATTGCGATCCTGACCTTGGTCATCGGCGCGGCCGCGCTGGCGCCGGTGCTGTTTCCCGCCGATCCGTTGTCGATGATCGGCCGCCCGCTGCTCTGGCCGGGCCAGGATCCGGCGTACCCACTTGGCACCGACTCGATGGGCCGCGACGTGCTCGCCGGAATTTTCCACGGCACGCGCATTTCGCTGACTGTGGGTCTTGTTGCCACAGCACTCGGCCTTGCCTTCGGCATCCTCATCGGTGCCACGGCCGGCTATTTCGGCGGTTGGGTTGATGACGTGCTGAAGCGGTTCATCGAGCTGTTTCAGACGCTGCCGAGCTTCGTGCTGCTGGTCGTGCTCGTCGCCATCGCCACGCCCTCGGCGACAACAGTGACCCTCGCCATTGCGATCATCTCGTGGCCGCTGGTGGCGCGCTTGACGCGCGCCGAATTCCGCGCCATCCGCGAGAAGGACTATGTCGTTGCCGCGCGCAGTCTCGGCTACGGCCATGCCCGCATCATCTTCCGCGAAATCCTGCCCAATGCACTGCCGCCGCTGATCGTCACGTCGTCGGTGATGGTGGCGTCCGCCATCCTTATGGAATCGGCGCTGAGCTTCATGGGCCTGGGCGATCCCAACGTCGTCTCGTGGGGCTCGATGATCGGCGCCGGCCGCGAGCTGATCCGCACGGCCTGGTATCTGACCGCGCTTCCAGGCTTCGCCATCGTGCTCACCGTGCTCGCCCTCAACCTCATCGGCGACGGCCTCAACGACGCGCTCAATCCGCGCTTTTCGGAGGATCGCCGGTGACCCTCCTCAACGTCCGCGACCTTCCCGTCCAGTGAGCCGGTCAAGTCGCTGAGCTTTTCGATCGAGGCCGGCCAGACGGTCGCGATCGTCGGTGAGTCCGGTTCGGGCAAATCGCTCACGGCGCTGGCCCTGATGCAGCTTCTGCCATCGAACGCGCGACCGACCGGCAGCGTCGCGTTCGAGGGGCGCGAACTGCTCGGCCTGCCCGCGAAAGAGATGCGCTCGATTCGTGGCCGCGACATTGCGATAATCTTCCAGGAGCCGATGACCTCGCTCAATCCGGTGCTCAGCATCGGCGACCAGATCGTGGAAGTCCTCAAGATCCACGAGAAGCTCAACGGCCGCGCCGCGTGGAACCGTGCGGTGCAACTGCTCGATCTTGTGCGCATCCCCGATGCCGCACGCCGCGCCAGGGATTTCCCGCATCAGCTCTCGGGCGGCATGCGTCAGCGCGTCATGATCGCCATCGCTGTCGCCTGCAGCCCAAAGCTGCTGATCGCCGACGAGCCAACCACCGCCCTCGACGTGACGATCCAGGCGCAGGTGCTCGACCTGCTCGATACGCTGCGGCGCGAGCTCGGCATGGCCGTGCTGCTCATCACCCATGACCTCGGTGTGGTGGCCCAGTGGGCCGACAAGGTTGTCGTGATGTATGCTGGCCGCAAGGTGGAGCAGGCGCTGCCCGATGCGCTGTTCGGCTCGCCGCTTCATCCCTACACGCGCGGCCTGCTCGCCGCGTCGCCGCGCCTCAAGCCCGGCTATTCCTATCGTGACGGTCCGCTCAGCGAGATACCGGGCTCGATCACCTCCGCCTCTGGTGAGACAGGATGCCCGTTCCGTCCGCGCTGCCCCGTTGCACGCGAAAGCTGCGCGCACTTTGTACCCGACCTCCTGCCGCTGGCGCCGGACCGGCTCGTCGCCTGTGCCTTTGTCCCGTCATTCGCTGGAGCCGACAATGTCGCTGCTGTCGGTCTCTGAGCTCTCGACGCATTATCACGCCCCCGGCGGCGCGCTGCGTGCGGTCGACGACGTGTCGTTCACCGTCGAGCCCGGTGAGACGGTCGGCCTCGTTGGTGAGTCCGGTTGCGGCAAGTCGACGCTCGGCAAGACCATCATGCGCCTCGTCGCGCCGACGTCGGGGCAGATCACCTTCAAGGACCAGGACGTCACACGGGTCGACGGCAGGCGCCTGCGCGACATTCGGCGGCATATGCAGATGATCTTCCAGGATCCGTTTGCCTCGCTCAATCCGCGGCACAAGATCCGCCAGATCCTCACCACGCCGCTCAAGGTGCACGGCGTTGGCGACCGCAAGGAGCACGAGCGCCTGGTCGACGAAATGATCGATCGCGTCGGCCTGCCGCGCGAAGCGCTCGAGCGCTATCCGCACGAATTCTCGGGCGGCCAGCGGCAGCGCATCGGCATCGCCCGCGCCCTGATCCTCAATCCTGACCTTGTGGTCTGTGACGAGCCGGTGTCGGCGCTCGACCTTTCGATCCAGGCGCAGATCCTCAATCTGCT
>JBKJTB010000333.1:0-6263 GCA_046594305.1 Devosia sp.
GGAAAAGCGGCACGTCACAACTCCAGACAACAACGGCACCGTCCTATCATCCGACGGTGCCGCCAAGAAGGCCGAAAACCGGGCGCAGCTCTAGCGGCTGCGATAGGTCATGTGACAAG
Organism: Devosia sp.; assembly: GCA_046594305.1. Classification (GTDB taxonomy): domain Bacteria; phylum Pseudomonadota; class Alphaproteobacteria; order Rhizobiales; family Devosiaceae; genus Devosia_A. The sequence continues at coordinate 120 of JBKJTB010000333.1, forward strand.
AACCACAGCTATCGCCGAGCTCCTGTATCGCCGCGGTGTAGGTCGCCGTATCGCCGGACTGCGCCGCCACCAGCATGCGAGCGGCTGTCTCGGCATTGTGGTCGAAGCGGGCCCGGAAGTCCGCCCAGTTCTCCCAAACGGCGGGAAGAGCCTTGGACTTATCGGTGTTCGAGCCCTCCTTGAACAGGTCGGGCAGATTGGTGAAATTCTGCAGGAGGGATGTGGCAGCGGCGACCGCCTGCTCACCTGAAAGGCCTGCCGCGCCTCGCAGCGTCATGCCGTTTTGCTTCATCTCGGCCTGACGGGCCTCGACCAGTTGATCATTGGTCATTGTCGCGATCGCCGGATCGACGACGACGGCGGGGGTATCTTGCGCAATCGCCACCGCTCCGAGGGTCAGGGCGAGGGCAAATCCGATAATGAGGGGGGACTTCAGGGGCATCGGGGGCTCTCCGGTGTCGACAGCGGGACGCTCTCAGGAAGCGTAACGTCTTGCAAGGCTTGCCAATCCGGGAACGGCAACGGATTCGTTCACGTTGCGGTGACGCCTAATCTTTAGGCTGTTAGCTCTTCGGTGCCGTCCGATTTTCGGCTAATTGCTGGACTAGCCAGGAGCGTATGGGGTTCGCTTTGAGTATGACGCAACGGGCGTCGGAACTGCTGTTGCGACTGGCGCTGCTCTGCTGCGTCAGCCTCGTCTTCGTTTTGGACGTGAGCGGCGCCTACGCCCAGTCCCGCAACTGCCAATCGCTAGCCAATACCCTGGCCTCGATCGAGCGGAGCCGCGAGTTCCGAAACCTGAGCGACAGCAAGGGGCGCACTCGCGAACTCGAGCAGGAAGTCCAGCGTACCGAAAGCAAGTACGTCCGCGATGGCTGCAATGCCGCGGCCAAGCGCGGCGAGAAGCTCACCAGCGCTTGCCGCACACAGGCCCGTGCTGTCGTAAAGGCGCGTGACGCTCTCGCGGCAGCATCGGGTCAGGCCGAGACCGGTGCAGCCATCGCCCAGCAGCGTGAAGCGATCCTCCAGGAGATGGCGCGGTTCAACTGCTCGTCGAGTTCCAGTGCACGGGTCACCGAACGCAGCCGCGGCGGTCTGTTCGATCAGCTCTTCGACATGTTCGACGAAGGCGATGGCGTGGCCACCCGTGGCGACGAGTTCCAGGGCTTTTCCGGCTATTCGACGGTACGAACCGTCTGCGTTCGGAAGGTCGATGGCTATTTCTGGCCGATCAGCTACTCGACGCTCGTCGAATACGCGCCGAACGATCTGACGCAATGCCAGGAGCAGTGCCCCAGCATGGACGTCGATCTCTATTATTACGACAACCCCGGGCAGGAACCGGCGCAGATGATCAACCTGTCCGGCCAGGCCTACAAGGATCTGCCGACGGCCTTCGCCTACCGAACCGCATACGATACCGCCAACTCTTGCCGTCCCAAGACGAGTGCAGGCGGCATAAGTCTCGTCGCTTTGGCCGACGGAACCAATCGCGCCATGATCACCTATGGTGATGCAACGTTCCCGCTGCCGCTCCGCGATCCGCGACGCCAGAACCAGGTTACAGTCGTCACGGCCGCAACGGTCGCGTACGTCGACGTACCCCTGCCGCGGCCACGGCCGGCGGCGCCCGGCGAGGAGCCGAAGCCGGTCGCGGTAAAGCAGGCCGCCAATGAGCCCGAGCGGATCGTCATGTACGGCGAAAAGCGCGTCAGGATAGTCGGTCCCGACACACCTTACGCCCCAACAGCGGCAACAGGGACTTGAAGTCCGGACCGTCCTCGCGGCCGGTCAGCGCCAGCCGCAGCGGATGGAACAGCGCCCTGCCCTTGCGGCCCGACTTTGCCTTCAGCGCCGCGGTCCAATGCGACCATGTGCTCTCGTCCCACGGCTCCGGCGGCAGCAGTTCGAGTGCCTCGGCGAGGAAGGCATGATCCTCAGCCGGCACCGGGTGAGCCGCCTCCCCCGCGAGCACTTCGGCCCAAGCTTGGATGTCCGAGAACTTGCGTAGATTGGCCCGCAAAATGTCCCACGCCGCCGCTCCTACCGCACGCGGCAAGCGCGCGCGCGCCACCTCGTACGGCATCTCGTGCAGCAGCCTGGCGTTGAGGCTTTCGAGTTCGGCCGGATCATAACGCGCCGGGCCGTGCGAGATCATCGACAGGTCAAGCTTGTCGGCGATTGCACGCAGGTCTGCATGCGGCTCAACCGGCAGGCTCGTGCCCGTCAGCACCGCAACACTCGCCACGGCCAGGCTCTCGAAACCCTCGTCACGCAACTCGCTCAGCGACAGCGAGCCGATGCGCTTGCTCAGCCCCTCGCCTTCCGCGCCCGTCAGCAGATTGTGGTGCGCGAACTCTGGCACCCTGCCACCCAGCGCCTCGAAGATCTCGATCTGCGTGCCGGTGTTGGACACATGATCCTCGCCGCGAATGACCTGCGTGATGGCCAGGTCGATATCGTCGACGACTGACGGCAGCGTGTAGAGGTAGCTACCATCCTCGCGGATCAGCACCGGATCGGACATCGAGGCGGTGTTGACCGTCTGCGGCCCCTTGATGAGATCGTTGAAGGCGACCGGGCGTCCGTCGAGGCGGAAGCGCCAATGCGGTTTGCGCCCTTCGGCCTCGAGCGTTTGCTTCTGCTCGTCGGTAAGGGACAGTGCAGCACGATCATAGATAGGCGGCTTACCAAGCAGCCGCGCCCGGCCACGCTTGATCTCGAGCTCTTCCTCGGTTTCATACGCTGAATAGAGCCTGCCCGTCGCAATCAGCCTGTCGCGTGCCGCATCGTACAACAGCGTTCTATCCGACTGCCGGACCTTTAGCGCGGGCTCAATACCGAGCCACGCCAGGTCCGCCTCGATACCGGCCGCAAATTCTTCGGTCGAGCGAGCACGATCCGTGTCGTCGAGGCGGAGGATGTACGACCCGCCGGTCTTGAGCGCGAACAGCCAGTTGAGCAACGCCGGACGCGCATTGCCCAGATGAAGCCGGCCGGTGGGCGACGGTGCGTAGCGGACGATGGTCACTGGACACCCTGCTTGGCCGGCATCGGCTGCTCGCGCGGAACGATCTCGCTTTCGTCGCGGTAGCCGTTGGTAATCGGATATTTGCGCCCGATGCCGAACGCCTTCTTGGTGAGCTTGGTCCCCGGCGCCGCCTGCCGCCGCTTGTACTCGGCGATCAGCAGCAGCTTCTCGATGCGCTTCACCAGCGCCCGATCGAAGCGGCCATGCCCGCGCTCGACGATCTCAGCGACCGACAATTCATCTTCGACCAGTCCGGTGAGCACCTCGTCGAGGATCGGATAGGGCGGCAGCGAGTCCTGGTCGGTCTGGTTGGGTCGCAGCTCGGCGCTCGGCGCCTTGTCGATGATCGACTGCGGGATCACATCGCCATGTGGACAGAGCGACCCATCGGGCACGTGCGAATTGCGCCAGTCGGCCAGTTTGTAAACCTCCATCTTGAAGAGGTCCTTGATCGGGTTGAACCCGCCATTCATGTCGCCATAGATCGTCGCATAGCCGACGGCCATCTCGGACTTGTTACCCGTCGTCAGCAGCATCGCGCCGGATTTGTTGGATACAGCCATCAACACCAGACCGCGCATGCGCGACTGGATGTTCTCCTCGGTGATGTCCTGCGCCGCATTGCCGAAGACGGGCTGCAATTCACGCAGCGCTTCGTCCACGGGCGCGCCGATTGGAACGATGTCGTAGCGCACGCCAAGCCGCTTGGCGCACTCCTTCGCGTCCACCAGACTTTCTTCGCTGGTGTAGCGATAGGGCAGCATCAGGCAGTGCACATTCTCCGGCCCCAGCGCATCGGCCGCAATAGCGGCGACGATCGCGCTGTCGATGCCGCCGGACAGCCCGAGCACGACCTTGCTGAACCCGTTCTTGCGCACATAGTCGCGCAGCCCGCGCAGCATTGCCTGCCACGGCGCCTCCTCGATGGACGCCAGCGGAGTGATATCGCCCTTGATGCAGTGCCAGCCGTGCTTGCCGCGCTGCCAGTCGGAGACGATGAAGTCGCTCTCAAAACTCTTGCCCTGGAACACCAGCTTGTTGCCCGGCTCCATGCCGAACGAGGCGCCGTCGAAGACCAGTTCGTCCTGGCCGCCAACCTGGTTCAGATAGAGCAGCGGCACGCCGTCTTCCTGCGTGCGTGAGCGGACCAGTTCCTTGCGGACGTGCTGCTTGTCCTTCCAGTAGGGCGAGCCGTTAGGGCAGAGCAGCAGCTCGGCCCCCTGCCCGACGAGATATTCGCACACCGGGCGGTGCCAGATGTCTTCGCAGATGGGGACACCGATGGTCACCCCCTTGATGGTCATCGGCTCCGGCAGCGGTCCCGGCGTGAAGTAGCGCTTCTCGTAGAACACGTCGTCGTTGGGCAGTTCGCGCTTCAGCCGGCGGGAGACCACCTTGCCGTCTTCGGCGAGGAGGACCGCATTGTGGAGTGCATGCCCCTCGCGCCAGATGGTGGGCAGCAGCAGGCTGACGCCGGTGCCCTTCGTCGCCCGCACGAGTTCGCCGGCCGCATGCATGGCGTCTTCGAGAAACCGGGGCTTGAAAAACAGATCCTCGGGAAAATAGCCCGTGAGGAACAGTTCCGACAGCATCAGGATGTCGGCCTTCGCCTCAACCGCCTGCTGCAGGGCGTCGGTCGCGAGCTTGAGGTTGGCCGCGAGCGCCCCGACTTTCGGGTTGAGTTGCGCGAGGGCAATGCGGAGCCGGTCGGTCACTGAACTGATCCGTTGAAATCGCGGCAACGATTAGCCGCTCACCCCCCGAAGGGCAAGCGGCGGACCGTCGCCGAGCAAACGGTATCAGAACGCGTAAGTTGCCTCGGCGAGCAAGCCGTACCGGAACATGCGGAACGGATTGTTGGTCGAGATGAAGTCCGCGTTGAAGAACGTCGGGTCGGTGTCGTAGACGCCATCGGCGTCGCTGTCGGTGGCATTGCCGATGACAGCCCGGCTGTAAGTGGTGTCGGCGGTGCCCTGCAGGTACCAGGCGCGGCCGCCGAGCCGGAACGTCAGGTTCTCGGTCGGGTGGAAGCCGACGAACGCGTCGGCCATCGCGCCATAGCCCCACCCGTCGATGGCGGTCGGCGACGAACGCATCGAAGAGATGTTGCCGTTGTTGGTGAGGTCGTAGGGCGGCTGGGCCGGTCCGGCGTATTCGGTGATCGAGAACGACGGGTCATCGATGCCGGCGGTGCCGTTGACCTTGGCGTAGGGCACCCCGGCGATCGTGGCGGTGACGTCGAACATGTCGCCGAGCTTGGCCTTGCCGGAAATGCCGAGCCGCAGCGCGTGTGCCTCGATCGAATTCTCGGCGCTGGCACCGGGCAGGAAGGTCTGGCCGGTGGCGGGATCGTAGGTGATGTCGGCGGCCGAGGTCGCCGTCGTGTAGTTGAAGCGGCCGGTGTCCGGTTGGTCCTTCCAGTACAGATAGCCGACCATCGGGCCGATGCCCGAGCCGTTGTTGTCGCCCCAGGCGTTCCAGCCGAAGTCGCCGCCGCCATAAAGGACCTTGCCATCGGCGATCGGGAACGAGCCACTCGGTGTCGTAACCGTGCCGTTGATGACCGCCGCGTAGCCGCCAATCGCGGAGACGTAGGTGTTGGTCGAATGGTCCTCGATGCGCAGATGCAATTCGGGAATGTGCGCGGTGTCGGACGAACTCACCGTTCCACCGCTCGAGGTGAAGCTTTGCTCGCCCATGGCGTACCAGTAGCGGACACCGAACTCGAAGGAGATGGGGTCCTCGTCAACCGCATACGACGCGCGGAAATCAGGACCGCTGTCCGCCTCATCGCCCCAGTCGCCGTAGTCTGCTGCGACAGCAGGAACAGTCATTGCTGCAAGCAACGCCAGAACACTGGTGGTTGAACGGAACATGACACCCTCGGCACAACGAACTCGATGGCCCGTTTATGCTCTGTTAGGGTTAATACTGTCCTAAGTCGGCGGAATCCCTCAGTTTGCGGCCACTGCGGCGGGGCGCGTCGCTGGCCGCTGCACGCGGATTTCCTCGGCCACGAGGAACGCCAGTTCCAGCGATTGCGAGGCGTTGAGGCGCGGATCGCAATAGGTGTGGTAGCGGTCCTTGAGGTTGGCCTCGGTGATCGCGGCGAC
>JBKJTB010000368.1:0-68973 GCA_046594305.1 Devosia sp.
CCTGGCTGAAGACGTAGGTCATGCGGCCGTTGATGGTGCCCCAGCCGGTGACCACGCCGTCGCCGGGGATCACGGTTTCGTCCATGCCGAAATCGCGCGCTCGGTGGGTGACGAACATGTCGTATTCTTCAAAACTGCCCGGATCGAGCAGGACGTCGAGACGCTCGCGCGCCGTGAGCTTGCCCTTTTTGTGCTGCGCGTCGATGCGGCGCTGCCCGCCGCCCAGCCGGGCTTCGGCGCGCCGCGCTTCGAGCGCCTCGATGATCTTCTGCATGCTCCTCCCCGGGGCATCTTCGCGCTCTGTCCGAACAATCCTAAGAAGGCTTGTTCGGCCAACCGTGCTTTCCTTGCGCTCTGCCCAAACGTTCCCAAGAGGGTTCGTTTGGCCAACCGTGCTTTCCTGCGCTCTGTCCGAACAGTCCTAAGAAGGCTTGTTCGGCCAACCGCTGTGGTTTTACCGGATGGTCAAATCAGAATGTGACGGCGGGCTCAAAAAGGCAATCGCCGGGTGAATTTGGCCCCGGGGGCCCAGCCCGGCGCAGCTCGGCGGGTAAGCCCGATGGCGTTCGCGTCCGAACGCTACCCCTTGCGCCACAGTTTGTCGGCCTGTTCGGCGGTCAGCGGCCGGATCGGGCGGCCGTCGAGCATCAGGAATAGCCGTGCGGTTTCTTCCAGCTCTTCGGTGGCGTATTGGGCGTCGCGCAGCGTGGCGCCGGAGACCACCGGGCCGTGGTTGGCGAGGAGCACCGCATGGTGCTTGCCGGCCAGTGCCTTGACGGCGAGCGCGAGGTCCTGATCGCCGGGGGCGAAATAGGGGATGAGCGGCAGGGTGCCGACGCGCATCACATAATAGGCGGTGAGCGGCGGCAGCACGTCCTTGGGATCGGCGTCGGCGAGGATGCTGACGGCGACGGCGTGGGTCGAGTGCAGATGCACCACGGCGTGGTCGCCGCTCCGCTCGCAATACATGCAGGAGTGGAGGAACGCCTCCTTGGTCGGCTTGTCGCCCGAGATGTAGGTGCCGTCCGCGTCGGTCAGCGACAGTGTTGCGGGGTTGAGATCGCCGAGCGAGGCATTGGTTGGCGTCATCAGCAGGGTGCCGTCGGACAGGCGGACGCTGATGTTGCCGGTGGAGCCGGCGGTGAGCCCGCGATCGAAGATCGACTTGCCGACTTTTGCGATGAGATCGCGCTGCTGCGTTGCTTCCGAGAGGAGTGCGGTCATGCCACCAAATCCCAGGCTTTGAGGAAGAAGTCCGCGGTGCCGAAATTGCCCGATTTGAGCGCCAATGCGATGGGCTTTCCCGTGCCGCGCGTTACCGTCCAGGGCACGCCCGGGTCGATCTCGGGGCCGATGCTGAGGGCCTCGATGTTGAGCGCATTGACGACGGCACCGGAGGTTTCCCCGCCGGCGACTAGGAAGCGGGTGACGCCGCGATTGAGGAGTTCATGGGCGACGGCGCCGAGGAAATGCTCCACCGCTTCGCCCGACTGCGCCCGGCCCAATTGGCCCTGCACCCTGGCCACGGCATCGGGATCGGCGCTCGAGTAGATCAGCGGTGCGCGGCCAGGGGGCGCGGCGAGCACGAAATCGACCGCGTCGGAAACCCTGAGGGCGCCCGAGACGATCGCCATCGGGTCGACCTGCAATGCCGGCGTGCCGGCGGCAAGGGCGGTGTCGATCTGCTGGCGCGTGGCGACGGAACAGGACCCGGCCAGCATCACCGATCGGCCGGGTGCGGGGGCGATGGCTGCCTTTGCTGCGGACGTGCTCGCGATGCCGAAATTGGCGGGCAGGCCGAGCGCAATGCCCGAGCCGCCGGTGACGAGCTTCAGCGAGCGCACGGCGCGGCCGATGGATTTGAGGTCCGCTTCGCTGATCGCATCGACGATGGCGATACCGTCGAGTCCGGTGACGGCACGCTCGAGCAGATCGGCAGGACCGACGACACTGTCGTGGGCGATGAGGGAGACGGGGCGGCTGGTCTGACGCTGCAGGACGCGCACGAGATTGGCGTCCCGCATCGGGGTCAGCGGATGGTTGCGCATGCTCGAGTCCGACAGCAGCACATCGCCGACGAACAGATGTCCCTGATAGATGGTGCGCTTGTTAGCGGGGAAGGCCGGACACGCGATGGTGCGGGTTTCACCGAGCAGATCGAGCAGCGCGTCGGTGACTGGACCGATGTTCCCCTCATCGGTCGAATCGAAGGTCGAGCAGTATTTGAAGAACAGCTGTCGGGCACCCGCAGCGAGCAGCGCGCGCGCCGACGCGACCGATTGCGCGACCGCTTCGGGGGCGGGAATGGTCCGCGACTTAAGTGCTACGACCACCGCCTCGGCGTCGCCGAAATCGATCTCCTCGCGCGGTACGCCGACCACCTGCAACACCCTCATGCCACCTCTCGACAGCATCAGAGCGAGGTCGGTCGCGCCGGTCAGATCGTCCGCGATGGCACCGATAAGCATGGCAAATTCCCGTGCAAAAACAGTTCTTTACGTGACCATGACGCGGGCAGGAACGGAGCGACCGTACGGCGCCAAGGCCTGCCCGTTTTGCACACAAGATTGCGCGTGAACAGAGCAAAGTTTTCTGCGCCGCGCGGCCGGCGGTCTCCCGACAAGGGTTTTGCCAAGCGTGTGGACAGGGGCGGCGCGACCGGCTAATCGCCACCGCCATTCGCCGCGATCTGCTTTTGGATTGCCAGACGAGGAGAGAGTTCAATGCTGCCCGATCTGCTGGTCACCCAGCCGCAACCCAAGAGCTGCGTCGATGCCCTAAAACAGCATTTTACCGTGCACACACTGGTCGGAACGTCTGACCCCGAGGCGGTGCTGACGGAAGTCGGCGACCGGGTTCGCGGCATTGCCGGCGGCAAGGTCACCGGGGCGATGATCGCGCGCATGCCGAAGCTCGAAATCATCGCGGCGTCGGGTGTCGGTACCGATTCGATCGATGTGGCGACTGCCAAGACGCGCGGCATTCGCGTCACCAATACGCCCAACGTGCTCAATGATGCAGTGGCGGAAATCACCATCGGCCTGATGGTGGCGCTGGCGCGGCGTCTGCCGCAGTCGGATCGCTTCATCCGCAGCGGTGAATGGCTCAAGGGCCAGTACCCGCTGGGCCGCGAAATAGGCGGCAAGACGGTCGGCATCCTGGGTCTGGGGGTGATCGGCAAGGAGATCGCCCGGCGGGCCGAGGCGATGAAAATGAGCGTGGTTTATTTCGGCCGCAACGAGCAGCCGGTGCCCTATCGCTACTACGCCGACCTCGTCGCCATGGCGCGCGATGTCGACTGGCTGGTGGTGATCGCGCCGGGCGGCAAGGGGACCGAAAAGATCGTCTCCCGCGAGGTGCTCGAGGCGCTCGGGCCCAATGGCATGCTGGCCAACGTGGCGCGCGGCTCCCTCATCGACCAGGAGGCGCTGGTGGAGCTGCTGGTGTCAGGCGGGCTGGGCGGGGCGGCGCTCGATGTGTTCGACAAGGAACCCAACGTGCCCGAGGCGCTGCTTGGCCTCGACAACGTCGTCCTCTCGCCCCACCAGGGCGGCCGTTCGGTGGAAAGCCGGGAGGCGGTGGGTGCCGTCGTGGTCAGGAACCTCGTCGCCCATTTCGACGGGAAACCGCTGTTCAGCCCGGTGGCCTGAGGCCTTTGCGAGCTGCGGGCGCGGTTGATGTGGCCCAGTATTGATGTTTCCGCATGAATAAATCATCCGGCCATTGATATTGGACACAGGTGTTTGGGTCGGGTTACCCCACAGCCTCAATATGTCGGTGGCGGCTCGGAAGTCCGGGTCGGAGCTGCCTTTAGGCAGCACGCACGCAGCGCGCCCACAGCAAGAGGTTTTATCGGATGTCGACAGCAAACAACGTCGTTTACCGGGACGAAATCGCGGAACTCCTGGCCGAATTCACGGTCACTGTTTCCGGTGATTTGAGCGAGACCACCCGCCATGCGGCCAAGCGCGCGCTGAGCGACTCGGTTGCGGTGGCGCTGGGCGCCCTCGACCATCCGGCCTCCCACATCGCCCGCAAGTTCGCGGCGCAGTTCGCGACGCCGACCGGCGACGTGATCTGGGGCACGTCGCTGCGCGCCAATCCCGATCTCGCGGCGCTGGTCAACGGCTCGCTGCTGCGCTGCTTCGACTACAATGATTTCTTCGTGGGCGAGCGCAATTCGGGCCATCCGTCGGACATGACGGCCGGGGTGATTGCGGCGGCCGAATGGGCCGATGTGTCGGGCGAAAAACTGCTGGTGGCGCTGGCCGTCGGCTACGAGGTCACCGGCGCGGTGTTCGACGCGTTCTCGACCGCCCCCGGTGGCTGGGACTATACCAACCTGACCGCCATCGGCGCCTGCGCCGGCATCGCCCGGGTGCTCGGCCTCGACGTGGCCCAGACCCGCGAAGCGTTCGGCATGACGGTCACCTCGCACTATGCGAGCGACGAAGTCGAATCGTGCGAACTTAATTCGCGCGGCGACCTGACGCTGTGGAAGCGCTTCAACGGCTCGGATGCCGTCCGCAATGCGCTGCAGGCGTGCCTCATGGCCAAGGCCGGGATCGAGAGCGTCGTGCGGCCGTTCACCGGCAACAATGGCTTTGTCGCAAAGCTGCAGAACAAGCATGATCCGCTCCCGACGCTGCAGAAGCGTCTGGGCAAGGGCGTGCAGCTGTCGCGTATCGCCGATACCTACATGAAGCTGTGGCCGGTGGGCTCGGTCGGCCAGAGCGCCATCCGTGCGGCGCTCGACGCCCGTTCGCAGATCACCGACATCTCCAAGATCAAGCAGGTCCGGGTCTATTCCGAAGAAGGCGCCTACGACCACATGGTGACCATCCGCCAGGACGCCTATCACCCGATCTCGCGCGAAACCGCCGACCACTCGATGCCCTATATCGTGGGCGCCGCGGTGCTCGATGGCGAAATCAGCGTCGACAGTTTCGACCTCGAGAAGGTGCTGAACCCGGACCGCGCGCGCTTTATCGCCGAGCAGGTCAAGGTCACTCCAGCGCCGGAACTCGGCACCATTGCCGGCGGCAAGCTCAAGCGCGCTGCGGCGGGTTATCTGTCGCGCGTCGAGATCGAACTCGAGGACGGCACTGTCGTCCATGGCGAGGCGAAGCCCTTCCCGGGCCACCCGCGGACGCCGTTCTCGGATGCCGACATTGCCCAGAAGGTGACCGTCAACGCGCTGCCCTTCGCCGGACAGGAGGTGACCGATCGCATCATCGCAACGCTCGGGCGCTTCGAGCAGTTGGGCAGCGTGCGCGACTTCACCGAAATCCTGGCCTTCGACTGGGTGGCGAAGAAGGTCAGCGCTGCGGCGTAAGGCGGGTTGGACGATGGATGGCGCAGTCTATCTCAAGGAGAGCTCTGAACTGGAGATCGTGACCATACCGACCGACAGCGTGCTGACGCGCCTCTGCGAAGTGTCCGACGTCAGCGAAGACCTGCCGTTCCGCGCCGAAATCGACGGTGTCGGTTACGCGGTCTTTCAGGTGGGCGAGCTCTATTTCGTGACGGCGGACATGTGCACGCACGGGCCGGGCTTTCTGTCGGAAGGCTATGCCGAGGGCTGCGAGGTGGAATGCCCTTTCCATCAGGGGCGCTTCGACCTCAGGACCGGCATGCCGACCTCGCCGCCCTGCGAGATCCCGATTGCGGTGTGGACGCCGGTGCTCCGCGACGGCGGCATTTACGTCGACATCGCCAACCCCAACTGACGGCGACGACGGGGCCCGGTCGGGCCCTCTACTTCTTGCTTACGGTGATAGCGGGGAAGCCGGCGATGAAGTGGTCGCGCAGCGGATTGCCCGCGGCCTTCATGTAGACCATGACGATGCGGCTGCGCGCATCGGTCTCGCTCAACTCCCGCCACACCACGTCGTGCACCTTGATGCTCTGCAGCGCCTCCGGGGCGATGGTGATGCCGACGCCCGCGGCGACGAGACCCAGCGTCGTGGTGGCTTCGCTGGCCTCCTGCGCGATGTGGGGGGTGAACCCGGCCTCGGCGCACATCGTGAACACCTGCTCGAAGAACCCGGTTCCACTGCCGCGCGGCCTGAGCACGAAGCGGTCGCCGCGCAGCGCCTTGAGCGGGATCGGGCCCTCGGTCTTGTTGAGCGGATGGTCGATGGGCAGCACCGCCATCAGCTTGTCCTCGTAGACCGGCACGGCGGTGACGGTGCTGGGCATCACGGTCTGGATCGAGGGGCGGGTGAAGCCGACATCGACGGTGTTGAGCAGCACATCGTCGATGATGTCGACCGACGGCTTGATCTTGAGTTCGAGATGCACGTCGGGCAGCGACAGGCGGAAGGCGCGGACGGCGCGGGTGAACACGTCGACCAGCGGCACCGAGGTGATGAAGGAGAGGCGCAGGGTGCCCATCTCGCCACGGGCGGCACGCTTGGCGGTTTCGACGGCGCGCGACGCCTGCATCAGCGCCATCCGCGCCTCCTGGAGGAACAGTTCGCCGACGGGCGTCAGTTCGACCTTGCGGCGGGTGCGCTTGAGCAGCATGACGCCCAGTTCACGCTCGATCGCCTGGATCTGGAGGCTGAGCGGCGGCTGCCCGATATGCAGGCGCTCCGCGGCGCGCGTGAAGTGCAGTTCCTCGGCGACGGCGACAAAATAGCGGAATTGGCGCAGCTCCAACTTATTCCTCCAGCGACATAATAGCATCCACAATTGATATTGGACGCTATATGAGCGGGGTGTCAACGTGCCGGTCAGCGTGGGAGTGTTCCGCTTCCCGTCCCAATGCTTTCTCAAGGACAGACGCCATGATTTCGGCTGAGCAGAACGAATATCTGGTCCGCACCGGCCCGGGCACGCCCATGGGCAACATGTTCCGGCGCTACTGGATTCCGGCGCTGATGGCGACCGAGCTGCACGGCTCCGATTGCCCGCCGGTGCGCGTCTCGCTGTTGTCCGAACGGCTGATCGCTTTCCGCGATACGTCGGGCAAAATCGGCCTGATGGACGAGTTCTGCGCGCATCGCGGCGTCTCGCTGTGGTTCGGCCGGAACGAAGAGGGCGGGCTGCGCTGCCCCTATCATGGCTGGAAGTACGACACGAACGGCCAGTGCGTCGAAGTGCCGTCGGAGCCCGCATCGTCCGGCTTCTGCCAGAAGATCAAACTCAAATCCTACCCGTGCGTCGAACTGGGCGGCGTCATCTGGACCTATATGGGCCCGGAAGCCGAAAAGCCGGAACTGCCGGCCTTCGAGTGGACGCAGGTGCCGTCCAACCAGCTTTATCTCTCCAAGCGCGAGCAGCGGAACAATTACCTGCAGGCGATGGAAGGCGGCATCGATTCGAGCCACGTGTCGTTTCTCCATTCGGGCGACATCAATCGCGACCCGCTGCACAAGGGGACCGACGGCTCCAAATATGCGCGCAACACCTCGACCACCTTCGACATCCATGAGTCCGAAGCGGGCCTGCTGATCGGCGCCCGCCGCAATGCCGAGCCGGGCTTTTTCTACTGGCGCGTCACGCAGTGGATGTTCCCCTGGTACACGCTGATCCCGCCCTACAAGGGCAACGCCCTCAATGGCCACGCCTGGGTGCCGATGGACGACGAGAACTGCATGGCCTGGACCATGACGTTCCATCCGACGCGCGCCCTGTCGGAGACGGAACTCGAGCTGATGGAAAGCGGGCACGGCGTGCATACGATCCTCGAGCCGGGGACGTTCAAGCCGGTCGCCAAATTCGAGAACGACTACCTCATGGACCGCGAGGCGCAGCGCCAGAAGATCTACTATTCGGGCATCAAGGGCATCGCCATCCAGGACGCCTCGCTGCAGGAATCGATGGGTGTGATCGCCAATCGCAGCAAGGAAAATCTGGTGTCGACCGACAACGCGATCATCATGGCCCGCATGCGGCTGCGCAAGGCAGCCAAGGGTCTCGAAGCGGGCAAGGCGCCTCCCGGCCTGACGCCCGAGACGCAGCAAGTGCGCTCCGCGTCTTTCATTCTGCCGCAGGACGGCCCGTTCAAGGAAACGGCCATCGATGCGTCCAAAGTGAAACTCGGCGAACCCTTCGTCGCCGTTTAGGCCGGGCATTCCGATGGAGCCCGCTCGCAACAGCGTCGTCATCGTTGGAGCAGGCCAGGCGGGGGCGTGGGTCGCGATCACCTTGCGCGGCCTCGACCCCGACCGGCCGATCGTGCTGATCGGCGACGAATCCCATCCGCCCTATGAGCGGCCGCCGCTGTCCAAGGCAGTGCTCGCGGGCAAGGCCGAGATCGAAAGCGCCTACATCAGGCCCGCCGATTTCTACGCGGCCAACGGCATCGAGCTGAGGCTCGGCCGGACCGTTTATGCGATCGACCGCGCCTCCAAATTCATCATGTTCGCCGATGGCGAAACCCTCGACTACGGCACGCTGGTGCTGGCGACCGGGGCGCGGGCGCGACCGCTGCCGGTGCCGGGCGCCGACCTGCCGCAGGTGCACACGCTGCGCACCGTTGCCGACGCGGATCGCATCCGGCCGCTGCTCGGGCCGGGCAAGCGCGTGGTGGCGATCGGCGCGGGGTTTATCGGCCTCGAATTTGCCGCCGTGGCGATCGAAGTGGGCTGCACGGTGACGGTGCTCGACGCCGCGCCGCAGGCGATGGGACGCGTCGTCGATTCCGCCGTGGCCGGCGCCATCACCTCGGGCCACACCGGGCGCGGCGTGGTGTTCCGGCTTTCCGTCGCGATCGCCGCGATCGAACCGGCGGGCGACGGGGTCGAGATCGTGCTGGCCGATGGCGAGCGCATCGCGGCGGATGTGGTCATTGCCGGCATCGGCTCGCTGCCCAATACGCAACTGGCGGACCAGGCGGGTCTCGTGGTCGACAACGGCATCATCGTCGACGCGCTCGGCCGCACATCGGATCTCGACATCTTTGCGGTGGGCGACGTGACGCGGCATTTCAACCCGCTGCTGGCCCGCAGCCTCCGTCTCGAGAGCTGGCAGAACGCGCAGAACCAGGGCATCGCGGTCGCCAAGATCATCGCCGGCTCGAGCGAGCCCTATGCCGAACTGCCGTGGTTCTGGAGCGATCAGTACGACAGCAATTTCCAGATCGTTGGCGTGCCCGAAAGCTGGGATCGCGTCGTCTGGCGCGGCGAGCCGCAGAGCGGCAAGTTTACGGCCTGCTACATGGCGGGCGATCGGCTGGTCTGTGCCAACACCATGAACAATGCGCGCGAGGTTCGCTTCCTCAAGCAGTTGATCCTCAGCGGCAAATCGCTGAGCGATGCAGCGCTTGCCGATCCGGCTACAAATCTCGCCTCTCTCGTCAAAGGATAATGTCTTGGAACTGAGCACACTGGCTGCCGGCGGCGTCAACGATCTCGAGGGGGCGCGGGCGGTGGTGGTCGGCGCCGGGCATGGCGTCGGACCGGAAGTCGTTGCCGCCTTGCTCGCGGCCGGCGCCCGGGTGGTTGCCGATGCGGACGGCCTGCCCGCTACCGCATTCGTTGCGAGCGCGGCCGACCCAATCGCCTATCTCGACGCGGCAATCAAAGTGCTGGGCGGGCTCGACGTGCTGGTGCTGTCGGCGCCGCCGGTCAAGAACAAGCCGGTGCTCGAGATGACGCCCGACGAGATGCGCTCGGTTGCCGAAGCCGAAATGATTGTGCCGGCGCTGCTGATGCAGGAGGCGGCGCGGCGCATGGTCGGTGCAGGTTACGGGCGGATCATCGTGTTTGCGTCGATGTCGGCGAAGACCGGCGTGCACCACAATGTGGCGCCCTATGCGGCGGCGAAAGGTGGGCTGCTGGCGTTCGCGCGCGTCCTCGCGGCGGAGACGGCCGAGCATGGGGTCACGGTCAACGCCATTGCCACGGCGCTGTTCGAGCCGCAGACGCGGACCATGAGCGAGGAAAAGCGGTCCGGGTTGCTCAAGGGGATTCCCGTAGGCAGGTTCGGGCGCAGCGAGGAGGCCGCACATGCCGTGCTGTTCCTCGCGTCGCGCCAGGCCGGATTTGTGACGGGCGAATGCCTGAATCTGTCAGGCGGACGGTTTATGGATTGATGCCAACCGCACCGGGAGACTTTCGATGATCACACAGACGTTTCTCGGCAGCCGGCCCGGTCAGCGCATCGACGACTATCGCAATTCGACGCCGCGCTTCATCAAGGTGCTCGGCGTGGGCAACAATGCCCGCGCCATCATCGAGCGCTTCAACGAAACGCATCGCGAGAACGTCATTACGTCAGGCGCGCTCAATCCGCTGCGGCTGGAGCCGATGGACGAGCCGGTCAACGGCATCGCGCCCAATGCGGTGATCGTGGTCTACCAGAAGGGCGAGAACGCGGCGTTCCCGTTTCTCACCGATCGCACGGCGTCGATGCTGTCACTGATCGTGCTCGAGGTCCCCGACGGGGAGGTGAACTCGGAGGCCGACAAGAAGGTCCGCCAGATCCAGCAGGTGGCCGACCTCTACGTCACCACCTCCGATACCGATTTCGTCAGCGAACTGGTCGACAATCTCGCGAGCTAGGCTTGGCGTCGTTGGGTGGGGCTGTCTGACTCCCTTTCCTGACCCCACCAGGTCATTCCCGCGCACGCGGGAATCTCCGTCTGCGGAGCATGCGTCTCATTCGCTGCGGGGAAGAGCCGGGCGACGCCCGGCCCGACGATCGAGCGCCATCTCAGCATCGGCCAACAGAGATTCCCGCTTGCGCGGGAATGACTCCGTGGGTGGGATACTCTTGGAGGGCTGATCGGGAACGACTCAGCGCGTGTCTGTAACAACGTTCTGTCGTGAACTCCGCAACAGCATCTGCGCTGCAAAGCGGCGCGCGGCGGTATCGGTCATGTCCGGCGAATAGAGCACGAGTTTCAGCCCGCGCGATCCCTCAACCGCGAGGACAGTGTAGTGGAAGCGGGTCGGCCCGGTGCCGCGCACATTGATATTGCGAATACCGCTGTCGCGGTCGAACACTGCGTACTCGCCCCAGACGCGGCGAAACTCGGGCGAGTCACGCTCCAGTTCGGCGACGAGTTCGGCGAGGCGCACGTCCTTTGCCGCTTTCGCGTAATCGGCCCGGAAACGGCCAACGACACGGCGCGCGTCGCTTTCCCAATCGACCATGCTGCGGCGAAAGCTGGTGTTGCCGAAGGTCAGCGCCAGCGAATTGCGCTGGGCTGCAGGCAGTTGGTCGAAGTCACCGAAGATCTGGGTGCATGCGGCGTTCCAGGCCAGAATGTCCCAGCGCGCGTCTTTGACGAAGGCGGGGCGGTCGGCCAGTTCGGCCATGAGCTGGACGATGGCCGGCGGCACGCTGGCGAGACCGCTTTCGCGCGGGGGCACGCCATGTCCGGCGAGCGAGAACAGATGGGCGTGCTCGGCGGCGTCGAGGCGAAGGGCGCGCGCCACGTTCGAGAGGAACGCGGTGGAGACCGTCACGCTGCGGCCCTGTTCGAACCAGGTGTACCAGGTGAGCCCGACGCCCGCGAGCGAGGCGACTTCCTCGCGCCGCAGCCCTGGCGTGCGGCGGCGGCTCGAGGTGGGCAGGCCGACATCGAGGGGCGTCAGCGCCTCGCGCCGATCGCGCAGAAAGGTAGCGAGTTCGCCCCTGTCGCGGGCCATCGAGCGCTGCGGCATCGTATTGCTCCTTCGCCGTTACTAATAGGATAAAAACTAACATAGCAATACGCTGTGAACCTGCGCAACATCTCTTCATCGCATGGGGATTCCAACGGGAGCGGAAGAGATGCGCGAGCTATTTGTCGCCAAGACTGCCGAGTTCAAGAGCGGCGATCGGCGCATCGTCGTGAACGACCACGGCCGCGAGGTCGGGGTGTTCAGCCAGGACGATGGCTACTACGCCTACAGCAATTACTGCCTGCACTCAGGCGGTCCGGCCTGCGAGGGCCTGATGATCAACCGGGTGGTCGAGGTGCTCGGTCCCGACAAGACTTTTGTCGGCGAGATCTTCGGCGACGAGGTGCACTTCGTGTGCCCGTGGCACGGCTACGAGTACGACCTCAAGACCGGCGAGAACGTCGCCAACCGCACATTGAAGCTGCGCAAATACGACGTCGTCGAGCGCGACGGCGACGTTTACGTGGTGGCATAGGAGAGATGTCGATGGACATTCCGTTCAAGAATCCCCCGCCGTTCGAAGTCCGCAATCTCGTCCCGGGTGGCGAGTTCTCGACGGTCGACCAGTTGCGGCACGCGGCGGAGCAGGCGGTGCTGCGCAAGTATCGCGACTTCGTCATCGTCGACGTCGATTCTCACCACTACGAGAACGAAAACTACCGCGAAGTCTTCAAGTACATCGACAGTCCGGTGATCCGCCGGCAGGCGCTTGAATCGGCCGAACGTCCGGGCCGCTCGAGCCTGCTCAACGGCCAGGTCGGGTACCAGGATATCGGCGGCCGCATCACGCGCCAGCGTGGCCGGGCCCGCGAAAAGACCGAGCCGGGCGAGCAGCGCGACATCGTCATGACGAAGCGCTGGATGGACTCGATGGGCGTCGACTACGCCTGCCTGTTCCCGACGCCGATGCTGTTCCTTGGCCTCCACCCGCAGCCGGAAATCGAGGTGGCGCTGGCGCAGGGCTACAATCGGTGGCTGTGCGAGCAGATCCTCGATGTGGATCCGCGCCTGGTGTCGATGCTCTATCTGCCGTTCAACGACCCGGAAGCCGCCTATCGCACGGTCAAGGAGTTCGGCCATCGCAAGGGCGTGACGGGCTTCATGGTCACCTCACCGCGCTACAAGCCGGTGCACGACAACGCCTATATGAAGACTTACGCGCTGCTCGAAGAGATGGGGAAGCCCATCTCGTTCCACGCCGCCTACAACTGGAACGACCAGTCGATGGCGATGCTGAACCGCTTCATCTCGGTGCATGCCGTCGGCTTCATGATGTACAACATGATCCATCTCACCAACTGGGTGATGAACGGCATCCCCGAGCGCTTCCCCAAACTCAAGGTGATGTGGATCGAAAGCGGCCTGACCTGGGCCTACTCGCTGATGCAGCGCCTCGACCACTCCTACATGATGCGCCCCTCGGACGCGCCGGCGCTCAAGCGCAAGCCGAGCGAGTACATGCGCGAGATGTATTACAGCACGCAGCCCATGGAGATGCCGGACGACAAGTCGATCCTCGAGGCGACGTTCAAGATGATCAAGGCGGACACCCAGCTGGTGTGGTCCTCGGACTATCCGCACTGGGACTTCGATCTGCCCAGCGTCATCTACGATCTGCCGTTCCTAAGCGAGACGGCCAAGCGCAACATTTTGGGCGGCACCGCAGCAAAGCTGTTCAATATCGATCCCAAGGTGGTCAAGAGCATCCCGGGCGACGTCGTCGCCTGATCGCGCAGTCAACAGAAGGGAAGTCAGATGAACGTTCACTTCAAGGAGTCCGCGATGGCCGACAGCGAAAGCCTCGAGCAGGCGGCACAGCGGATCGTGGCAGCCCTTCGGTCGGGCGAGGGACTATCGGTGGAGACGGCGCAGGAGCTGTTCACCGCCGGCGTCGCTGCCTACTCGGCGCGGCGTCTCGATGGCGAGGGCGGCTCGCCGCTGCGCCAGGGCCACGACCTGCCGGCCACCGATATTGCGATCACCACGACGGCGATGCTCGAGGACGTCAATATCGCGATCTTCGAGCTCGGCCTGTGGCAGAGCATGGCCAGCAAGCGATAGTCCGTCGGACCATCGATCAGGGCCGAGGCGCGTCCCGCGCCTTGGCCGCACTGCCTTGAGCGGCAACGCTCGGCATGACGCTTTGCCGTCCGGAGCCCGCGCGCTCCTCCCCCCAGATTCACCACTGCTGACCGTCGTCGCCTCGCGTCAGAATAGCGCTGCGACCGCGCGACATCCCTGCGTCGGGCGATGGACGCCTATGCTCCTGATACATATGGCCGATAGAAAAAATTACGCGCTACTTATTCGGCGAGGCAATAAATGGGGACTGATTAAGAATTGGACGGGTTTTGCGGAACGTTTCTAAGGTGGCCCTTGTGATGTGGCGCGCGGCCCAGATGGCGCGGCCTTCTTACGAGCTCTGTGGAACAAAAAACCTGACAAAGCCCCAGGTCCTTGGGTGGAAACCGGACTGCTGATCGGAGAATCCGCATGCGCATGAACAGACGTACCGCACTGACGTTGCTGGGGGCTGGCGCTGGCTATGCCTACCTGGGCGCGCCCCAAACCGTATTCGGCCAGGATGCCGGTCCGGTGCTCAACATTGCCCAGGACCAGGTGCCCGCCGCGCTCGATCCGCTGCTGGGCCAGACCAACCCCTTCTACCGCACCTTGCGCAACGTTTATGACACGCTGCTGACCGTCAACTATTCGGGCGACGGCGCCCTGCAGCCAGCGCTGGCCGAAAGCTGGACGCGGGTCGACGGCAAGACGCTCGATCTCAAGCTGCGCCAGGGCGTCAAGTTCCACGACGGCTCGCCGCTGACCACCGACGACGTGGTCTTCAGCTTCGGCGAAGTGCGCCGCACCAGCAAGGATTCGCCGGGCTACGGCACGGCACAGCAGTTTCTCAGGACCATTGCGACCGTCGAAGCGATCGACGCTTCGACCATCCGCGTGACCTCGTCCACCGACGATCCGACGCTTGAATTGCGCCTCACGGCTTGGGGCAGCCAGATTGTCTCGAAGGCCGCGTTCGAGGCCGCTGGCGGCTTTGAGGGCTTTGGCCGCGCGCCCATCGGCACCGGCCCGTTCTCGGTCGTTTCGCTGTCTCCCGACGTGCTCCAGTTGAAGGCCTTTGCCGACTACTGGAACGGCAAGCCGGACATCGAGGCGATCAATTTCCGCGCCGCCCCGGAACTGTCCTCGCGTATCGCCGGCCTTGCCAGCGGTGACTTCAATCTCGTGGTCGATGTGCCCACCGATCAGTTCGAGGCGGTCACGCGCGACCCGAACCTTGAGATCGTCGGTGGTCCGGTGGCCAGCATCCGCGTCATCAAGTTCGACACCCGCAACGAAGTGCTCAAGGACGTTCGCGTGCGCAAGGCGCTGGCCCTCGCCATCGACCGCCAGGCGATCGTCGATGCCCTGTGGGGTGGCCTGGTGGAAGTTCCGCATGGCCACCAGCTTGAATCGTTCGGCGCGCTCTACACGCCTGACCGCCCCGGCTACACCTACGATCCCGCACAGGCCAAGGCGCTGCTCGCCGAAGCCGGCTATGATGGCACCCCGATCCCGTACCGCATCCGTGCCGCCGCCTATGGCCCGGAACTGGCGACCGCTCAGGTGCTAGTCGCGATGTGGAACGACGTCGGCGTCAATATCGACCTGCAGATCGTCGAGAATTTCGGCCAGATGGTCGCCTTCCCCGGCGTCGGCATGCGCAATGGCGTCGACCCGATCCTCGTCGCCGATCCGCTGTTCGGCCTGTGGCGTTCGCATGATCGCGGCGAAGCCGAGATCTGGTCGAACGAGGAATTCTTCAAGGCCGGCGAGGTCTTGCAGACCAGCCTCGATCCGGACGTCCGCAAGAAGGCCTTCAACCGCATGATGGACATCTACGACTTCGAAGATCCGCCGGCGTTTATCCTCCACACAATGGGCACCTTCTACGGCAAGCAAAAGAGCGTAAACTGGACCCCATCCAAGTCCGTCTACCTCGACTTCCGCGACGCCAGCATCTCCTGACCGAGCTGGCGGTACACACAGACCTGGAAACGAGATGACTTCGACTACCGCATCCGACCCCGTCTGTGTCGTCGACAATCTCAGCATCGCCATCGGCGGTGCTGAGCCGATCCAACTGGTCAAGGACATCTCCTTCTCGATCCCCCGCGGCGGCTATTTCGCCCTCGTGGGGGAGAGCGGGTCGGGAAAATCCATCACCTGCCACTCCTTGATGCGGCTCCTGCCGTTCCCGCCAAAGATCGACGGGCGCATCCTGATCGATGGCAAGGATGTGTGGGCGATGAAACACTCCGAGATCATCGCCTTCCGCCGCAAGACCGTTGGAATGGTGTTTCAGGACCCACTCGCAGCGCTCAATCCGGTGCGCACCATCGGCAGCCAGATGCTCGAGACGCTGCGGCTCTACTATCCAGCCGCGAGCCGCGCCGAACTCTACGAGCGGGCGGTCAAGGCGCTGCAGGATGTGCATATCCCGCAGGCCGAGAAGCGGCTCGACGTCTATCCGCATCAGCTTTCGGGCGGGCTCAACCAGCGCGTGATGATCGCCCTGGCGCTGCTGGGCGATCCGGTGATGCTGATCGCCGACGAACCGACGACGGCGCTCGACATGTCGGTGCAGGCAGAAGTGCTCGATCTCATCGACGAGATGCGGGCCAAGAACGATTTGACGGTGCTGCTGGTGACCCATGATCTGGGCATCGTGCGCGACCGCGCCACGCAGATTGCCGTCATGCACAAGGGCAGCCTGATCGAGCAGGGGCCGACCGCCCAGGTGGTCAGCGCGCCCCGCGCCGACTATTCGCGCGAGCTGTTCAAAGCCGCCGAAGTGGTGTGGCCGGACCGCTCCGCGATCAAGCCGCGCGAAGCCCCGCTCAGCCTCACCTTCGAGGGCGTCAACAAAACCTTCTTCGGGTCGCGCCGCGACAAGCAGGCCGGGGTTGGCGTGACTGCCGCCAAGGATCTGTCGTTCACCGTCCGGCAGGGCGAGATCGTCGCGCTGATCGGGGAAAGCGGCTCGGGCAAGACCACCGCCGCCAAGATGGCGATGAACCTGCTGGCGCCGGATTCGGGCAAGATCACCTTCTATCCGTCGAGCCGCAATCCTGCCGTCAAACTCAACGTGCAGATGGTGTTCCAGCATCCGCGCGACTCGCTCGACCCACTGATGAAGGTGGGCGACCAGTTGCATGAAGTGCTCAAGGTGCACGGCTGGAACGACAAGGCCAAGCGCGCCGAGCACATTGCCAAGATTATCGAGGATGTCGGGCTCGGCGCGCACGCGCTCAACCGCCGTCCGACCTATCTCAGCGGCGGCGAAGCGCAGCGCGTCGTGATCGCCCGGGCCCTGCTGCTCGAACCCGACATGCTGATCGCGGACGAGCCACTATCGGCGGTCGACGTGCGCATCCAAAAGCACATTCTCGCCTGCTTCCAGCGCTTGCGGGAGCGGCTCGGCATCGCCATTCTGCTGATCACCCACGATCTGCGCGTGGTGTTCGAGATCGCCGATCAGGTGGTGGTCATGCGCAATGGCGAAGTGGTCGAGGACGTGCCGGTGGCGCTGTTCGCGGATGGCAACCGGCACCAATATACCCAGATGCTGATCGATGCGGTGCCCGGCAAGGACACGCCGCATAACGAGCCCGGCGCGCAATCGGAGCGGGTGGTCGCATGAGCCGGCCGGAGGTGTCCCCATGATGCTGCTTTCGCGCCTCGTGCGTGCCCTGTTCTCGCTGCTGGTGATCGTAACGCTGGTCTTTGTCGCCCTGCGCTCGACCGGCGATCCGATCCTCGCCATGTTCAACCCGGACGACTACACCAAGGAAGCGCTCGACGCTTATCGCCGGCTCTACGGCTACACCGGGACGATCTTCGAGCAGTACCTCTCCTACATCGCGAACGTCGCGCAGGGACATTTCGGCATGTCCTCGATGAGCAATCGCGATGCCCTGTCGGTCGTGCTCGAGCGGGTCCCCGCCACCTTGCAACTGGTGGGCTGCAGCGCAGTGATCATGTTCGTGGTCGGTATTCCGCTGGGCTCGATCGCCGCGCTCAATGCCGGCGGACGGGTCGATCGAATGGTGATGGCCGGGTCGACCGCAGGGTTTGCGATGCCCAATTTCGTCCTCGGGCTCCTCCTCATCCTGTTGTTCGCGGTTTCCCTCCACTGGCTCCCGAGCAATGGCAGCGGCACGTGGCAGCATCTGGTGATGCCGGTCCTCACCATTGGCCTCGCCAAGGCCGCCATCTTCACGCGCTTCGTGCGCTCGGCGGTGCTCGATGCGCTGAAGCTCAGTTGTGTTACCTCGGCCCGCGCCCGCGGCCTCGAGGAGTCGCAGATCTTTGTCCGCCACGTGATCCCCAATGCCATGCTGCCGCTGGTCACCATCACGCCCTTGCTGGTGGGCGCCATGGTCAGCGCGGGGTCGGTGGTCGAGTCGGTGTTCGGCTGGCCCGGCATCGGGCGGCTGATCGTCGACAGCGTCGGGCAGCGCGACCTCGCAGTCCTCCAGGTCATCATCATGCTGGTCGCAGCGCTGATGATCCTCACCAATCTCATTGTCGATCTGGCCTACTCGCGGCTGGACCCACGCACCGCGCTCGCGCGCAGTCATTAGGCGAGGCCAAGCACCATGTCGGCAGTCACCGCAGCCCCTCCCGCCAGGAAGCGTTTCCGCCTTTCGGACTATCCCATTGCCGTGCTGATTTCGGCGCTCTGGCTGCTGAGCTGCCTGTCGCTGGTGATCCTCTTGCCGATCCTGCCGCTGCCCAGCGAGACGGCGATTGATCTACACGCCCGGCTCGCCCCGCCGGTCGGATTTGGCGGGGAATGGGCGCATTGGCTGGGAAGCGACGATCTGGGGCGCGATATCTTCTCGCGGCTCGCCGCGTCGCTGCGGACGAGCCTCGTGCTGGCGCTCGGGGCAACGATCATTTCCGCCATCATCGGCACCACCATCGGCATTCTCGCCGCGCATTTCGGCGGCTGGGTGGACCAGGTGGTGGTTGCGGCGGTCGACACCCAGGCGTCGGTGCCCTTCATCATCATCTCGCTGACCCTCACGGCCTTCTTCGGCAACAATCTCTTCCTCTTCATCTTCATCCTGGGCCTCTTCGGCTGGGAGCGCTTTGCCCGATTGTCGCGCGCCATGACCATGGCCTCGCGCGGGCATGGCTATGTGCTGGCAATGAACACGCTGGGGTTCTCCTGGCCCCGGATCTATCTGCGTCACGTGCTGCCCAATATCGCGAGCACGCTGCTGGTGACGGCCACCATCAACTTCCCCGAAGTGATCCTGCTCGAGACGTCGCTGAGCTTTCTCGGTCTTGGCATCCAGCCGCCGATGAGCAGTCTCGGCAACATGCTGGGCTTTGGCCGCTCGTATCTGCTCACCGGCTGGTGGATCGCCGTGGTGCCGGGTGTCGCGATCTTTCTCTGCACGCTGTCGGTGTCGATCATCGGCGACTGGGCGCGCGGCGTGATCGGGCGGATCTGACCGCGGAGTCCTAACCCTCGCGCCGGGATGGCGCAGTCTGCGCCGGAGCCATCATGTATCAGACTGTCCAGACCACTCTGTCCGACGTCACGGTCGCCGAGGCGTATCTGCACATTCTGGCCGATCGCGGCATCGACTACTTCTTTGCCAATGCCGGCACCGACTTCGCGCCGCTGATCGAGGCATTCGCAAAGGGCGCGGCGCTCGGCCACAAGCTGCCGCGGCCGATCACCGCCCCGCACGAGAATGTCGCGGTCCATATGGCGATGGGGCACGCGCTGGTCTCGGGCAAGCCGCAGGCGGTGATGGTGCATGTCAATGTCGGCACCGCCAATGCGCTCACGGGCCTGCTCAATGCCCGGCGCGGCCGGGTGCCGATGCTGTTCACCGCCGGTAGAACGCCGATCCTCGAGGAAGGCATGCGCGGCGCCCGCTCGGTGTTCGTCCACTGGGCGCAGGAGATGTACGATCAGGCGGGCATGGTCCGCGAGGCGGTCAAATGGGACTACGAATTGCGGCTGCCCGAGCAGCTCGAAACGGTGGTCGACCGGGCGCTGAGCCTCACCTCGACCGCGCCGGCGGGTCCGGTCTATCTAACGCTGCCGCGCGAGGTGCTGGCGCGCAAGCTCGAGACCTTCAGCTTCCGCCCGGGCGGGCCGCATCAGCCGATCAGCCTGCCGGCGGCGGCGAGCGATAGCGCCATCGCGCAAGCCGCCGAGGCACTGGCGCGCGCCAGGAACCCGCTGATCCTCACCACCAATCTCAACCGCGTGCCGGGAGCGGTCGAGGCGCTGGCGCAGCTCGCCGGCCAGCATGCCATTCCGGTCGTCTCCTACAATCCGAGCGGCGTGGAACTGCCGGCGAACCACCCCATGCATATGGGCTACGAGCCAAAAGTCTGGCTCGAAGACGCGGATGTGGTGCTGGTGGCCGAAGCGCTGGTGCCGTATTTGCCGCGCGAAGCCAAGCCCAAGCCCGGCGCCATAGTGATCCAGCTCGGCATCGACCCGCTCTACGAAGACACTCCGATCCGCGGTTTTCCGTGCGACCTCGCGATTGCCGCCTCGCCCGATATCGCGCTGCTGCAACTGGCGCATCGGCTGGCCACGATGCCGGACAACGATCGCGAGTTGATCGAGCGCCGGCGTGCTGCGCTTGCCGAGCGCAAGGCGCAGTTGCTGGCGCGGCGCGAAGCGGCCTGGGTCGAGGCGCAGAAATCGGCCGACATCACGCCGCTGCACATCAGCCGCGCGATCGACGCGATGAAGGGCGATGCGCTGGTGTTCAAGGAATCGGGCCTCAGGCTCGATCAGATGGAATTCAACGAGCCGGGAACGATGTTCTTTGCGGGCGCCGCCGGCGGACTCGGCTGGAGTCTTGGCGCGGCGCTGGGTGCCAAACTCGCGGCTCCGGAGCGCGACATCATCGTGACGGTCGGCGACGGCTCCTACATGTTCGGCACGCCGCTTGCCGCCCACTATGTGGCGGCCGAGCAAAAGCTGCCGGTGCTGTTCGTGGTCTTCAACAATGGCGGCTGGCACGCGGTGCGCCGCTCGACCCGCGGCATGTTCAAGGACGGCTACGCGGCCGCGACGCCCAAGGGGCAGGTCGAGCCGCTGACCGATTTCGGCGTCGATGTGCGCTACGACAAGATGATGGAGACCGTCGGCGGCCACGGCGAGCTGGTCGAGCATCCCGACGACCTGCCCAAGGCGCTCAAGCGCGCGCAGGACATCATGCGCACCGAACAGCGGCAGGTGCTGCTCAACGTCGTTTCGACCACATGAGCGACACCAAGCTGTTCATCGATGGAGTCTGGCGCGATGGCGCGGCGGGGAAGCGCCGCGAGGTGACGAACCCGGCCACCGCCGAGGTCATCGGCACGGTGGCACTCGCCGAACCCGCCGACCTCGACCAGGCGCTGGCCGCCGCAGCGCGCAGCTTTGTAGAATGGCGCTCGGTTTCGGCCTATCAGCGCGCCGCGATGCTGCGCCGCGCGGCGCAGACCATCCGCACGGATGCCGCCGCGATTGTCGCCACCATGGTGGCGGAGCAGGGTAAGCCTGTGGCCGAAGCAAAGATCGAGGCGGGCTCGGCGGCCGATATTCTCGACTGGGCCGCGGGGGAGGCGCAGCGGCACTATGGCTGGACTATTCCCAGCCGGCAGGCGGGAGTCGTGCAGATGGCGGTGCGCGAGCCGGTCGGGCCGGTCGCCGCATTCACGCCGTGGAATTTCCCGCTCAACCAGCCGACCCGCAAGCTCGCTTCGGCGCTGGCTGCCGGCTGTTCGGTGATCCTCAAGGCCTCCGAGGAAACCCCCGCCAGCGCCGCGGTGCTGGTCCGGGCGCTCGAGGCGGCGGGCGTGCCGGCAGGGGTGGTCAATCTGGTGTTCGGCGACGGCCGCACCACGTCGCGCCACCTCATCACCAGTCCCATTGTCCGAAAAGTGTCGTTCACCGGATCGACGCCGGTGGGGCGGCAGATCGCTGCGCTCGCCGGAGAGCATTTGAAGCGCCTGACGCTCGAACTGGGCGGCCATGCGCCGGTGCTGGTGTTCGAAGATGCAGAGATCGGCGACACGGTTGCCCGCACGGTTGCGGCAAAGTTCCGCAATTCGGGACAGGTCTGCACCTCGCCGACGCGGTTCCTCGTCGCGCGTTCGCTGCACGAGGACTTCGTAACCCGGTTTGCCGACGCGACATCCAAGCTTGTGGTCGGCGATGGCGCCGATCCGGCAACGCAGGTGGGGCCGCTCACCAATGAGCGGCGGATCGACGCCATTGAGCGGCTGGTGGCCGACGCGGTCGCGAGAGGGGCACGCCTGCTGACCGGTGGCCGGCGGGCCCAGCGCCCGGGACGGTTCTATGAGCCGACGGTGCTCGCCGATGTGCCGGTCGAGGCCGAGATCATGAGCGAGGAGCCGTTCGGCCCGGTGGCGATCATCAATCCGTTCGACACGCTCGAGGATGCGTTGCGCGAAGCCAACCGCGTGCCGTTCGGGCTTGCCGCCTATGCCTATTCGAAGCGCACCGACCTCGTGCATGCCGCTCTTGCCGGCCTCGAAGCCGGCATGGTGTCGGTCAATCATCACGGGCTGGCGCAGGCTGAAACGCCGTTCGGCGGTGTCAAGGAATCGGGATTCGGCACCGAGGGCGGAGCCGAGATGCTCGACGCCTACACCGTCACCAAATTCCAGACCGTGCTGAATTGACCGGCCGCGTGGAGCACACACCTTGAACGAGATGGTCAAGCCGCCCTGGTACGCGGCGGGTGCGCTGAGCAGCGTCTCGTATCGGAACTTCCTCACCGGAAATATTCTGGCGCAGACTGCGTTCTGGAGCCAGCGGGTGGCGACCGGCTGGATTGCGTGGGACATGACGCACTCGCCGTTCTGGCTGAGCCTTGTGGTGTTCGCGGATCTGTTCCCGGTGCTGCTGCTCGGCCCTATCGCCGGTGCGGTGGCTGACCGGCACCACAAGCTCACGCAGGTGCGCATCTGCCAGGCGCTGTCGGCGGTGCAGGGCCTTGTCCTGTTCGGCCTCGCGCTGATGGGCTGGCTGACCATTCCGGCGCTGCTGCTGCTGGCCCTGACGCTCGGCGTCATCCAGTCCTTCGACCAGCCGGCGCGGCTTGCCCTTGTCGGTCTCCTGGTCGAGCGGCCGCAGATGGCCTCGGCGGTGGCGATCAATGCGGTCGTGTTCAATTTTGCGCGGTTCCTGGCGCCGGTGGTGACCGGTATCGCCATCGCGCTGCACTCGGCATCGCTCGCCTCGGCGTTCAGCGCGCTCTGCTTCCTCCTCGCCATGCTGCTGCTGTCGCGAGTGACGACCAAGCCGGAGCCGCGTGCCATTGCGGAGCGCAAAAGCTTCCTCGGCGATCTTGCCGCCGGCGTGCGCTACACCTTCACGCACGAGGCCCTGCTGGTCTCGCTGGCGCTGATCACCGCCATCAATGTGGGGGCGCGGCCGATCCTCGAGCTATTGCCGGCGCTGTCGAGCCAGGTGTTTCGCGTCGATGCCTCGGGCTTCGCCGGCCTTGGCGCATCGATGGGCGCGGGCGCAGCGCTGCTCGCCTTGCTGCTCGTGTTCTTCGCCCAGCGGGCCAATCTGGTGGTCGTGTTTATCGCTTGTGGCGTCGGAGTCACGGCGACGGCGATCGCGGTCTGCTTTGCCTCGCAGTACTGGCAGGGCATCGCCGCCATGTTCTTCCTCGGTGCAGCGCTGACCGGCAGTGCCGTGGCAGCACAATCGATCGTGCAGCTTACCGCCGACGACGCCATGAAGGGCCGGGTGCTCAGTCTTTACGGCATGCTGTTCCGCGCCGGTCCGGCGGTCGGCACGCTCGCCATCGGGTCGGCGGCAGAATTCACCGGGCTGCAGGTTCCGATCGCCGTCGCCGCGGCGATGATGGCCGTCGTCACGGTGTGGGCCTTCGTGCAGCGGCGCAAGGTGTCCGACGCCATGGCCAAGGCCGGCGAGGCGCGGCTCAGCCCAGCCGACCCCGGCTGATCGCGATCAGCCTTCGATCAACTCGCGCATGCGACGCACGGCGGCGCCCGGGGCGCTGAGTACGGGCACGGAGAGCGCGGCCTGCACCGCACTCTGCGCGCGCGACGTCGAGAAGTGGGCCAGCATCACCGTGTCGACGCCCGCAAGCTCCGGGGCCTTTTCGGCCAGCAGCCGGTTGTGCGTCGCGGCATCGCCGGCGCGCAGCGCGGTCATTGCATCGGCCACCAGCACGGTTTCGAGCGTCGCAGGCGAGCCGGCCTCGCGCACATAATCGTCGAATTCGTCGCGCATGGTGCCGACCGCCGGCCCGAAGGTTGCCAGCATGCCGATCCGCGTGCCCTGCGCCACGGCGGCGTGAAACATCGCCTCGTTGGGCTTCAGCACCGGCACCGAAATTTCGGCCGCCATCTGATCGATCGCCGGCCCGAAGGCGGAGCAGGTGACCAAAATGCCGTCGGCGCCGACGGAATAGGCGTAGCGGCCAAAGCGCACGAAGCGGTCGATCATCGCATCGGTCAGCGTCGGTTCGGCGGCGCGGTCGGGGCTCAGCGAATCATCGAGGATGTTGACCAGCTGCGGCTCCGGCCAGAGCTCCTTGAACGCGGTCTGGACCGGCTCCATGGCCACCGGCGTGGCGTGCAGAAGGATAATGCGTGGCGTTACGGGCATGAAGGTCCCCCGGGTTTCGGCTAAAACTGCGGGACGAGCCCGGTGCGTGTGTAGGCGGCGCGGGCGTCGTCGGTCAGCAGCGCGTCGATGAAGCGCGCCGCAGCGTGGGGGTTCTTCGCTCCGGTGAACACCGCGGCGCTGAAATCGGTCGTGGCCTGCAGCTCATCGGGGAACGGTCCGACGATCTGGATGCCCGGCACCACCATCAGCTCGCTGAGCTGCTGGATGGCGAGTTCGACTTCGCCACTGGCGAGGCGTTCGCCGGTGAGCCCGCGCGGGATCACCAGCGCCTTGGCGCGAATGGCCTCGCCGATGCCCAGCCGGTCGATCAGCTTTTCGAAGTAGATGCCGCTGGCGCCGGCCTGCGAAAACACCAGCGAGGGGGTGGCTAGAAGTGTGTTCTTGAGCGCTTCGGCGGTGGTGATGTCAGGCCGCGGGGCGCCCGCCTTGACAGCAAGACCCACCACCGCCTGCGCAATCGGACGGCGGCTTGCCGTGTCGATCATGCCTTTGCCCGCCAGTTCATCGAGCGCCCAGTCGATGGCGACGATGCCGTCGGCGACCTCCCCGGCGGCGATGCGCTGCATCAGCGCGACGGTCGGGTCCCAGATCAATTGGACCGTTGCGCCATCGCGTTCGAACGCCGGCAGCACGGTGTCGTTGACCATCGCCAGGATGGCCAGCGCACTCATGATGGTCACCGGCTGCGTGTCGCTCATTCCCAACTCCAGTGGATCAGAGATAGTCGACCTTCCAGTCGATATTGGCGAGGCAATCGTCGATCCATTTGCGGTCGACCGTGCCATTGCGCACGCGGACGCGCTGGGCGTTCTCGCCTTCGAGGCGCTTGGCCGCAGCGACCTGGATTGCTTCGGCGATGTCGTAGGCGATGGCGATGACGCCGTCATCGTCGCCGACCATCATGTCGCCGGGCTCGATCACCATGCCCTCGATGGCGATGGGGATGTTCACCTCGCCGGGGCCGTCATGCAGCGGACCGCGATGGGTAACGCCGCAGGCGAACACCGGGAACGGATGGTTGCGGACGTGGCCATAGTCGCGGATGGCGCCATAGACGATGACACCGGCCAGCTTGCGGGTCTCGCAATGGGTGAGCATCATCTCGCCCATGATGGCGTTGGTCAGGTCGCCGCCCGCATCGACGACGAGGATGTCGCCGGGCTGCGCCGTGTCGATCGCCTTGTGAACGAAGAGGTTATCGCCGGGCCGCGTCTTGCAGGTGAAGGCGGGGCCCGCGAGGACGGTGCCGCCGGCATGCATCGGCCGGAGGCTGGCGCCGCCGGCGAGCAGGCGGGACATCGAATCCGAGATGACGGCGGTGGGCAGATCGCGATATTTCGCGACAAGCTCGGCCGCGACCCGGCGCTTGGGTTGCATGACCCGCAGATTGGGCATTTCGGCGCCTCGTGAGATTTTGAAACTGGCCCAATCCTTAGGGACCGCAGCAGGTGTTGGGCCAATAGAGAATTGCAATCGCGGCCATAGATGTGATTGATACCCGGCGATGGCTGGCTCCCTCGATCTCAAACGTCTGCGCTATTTCCGAGCCATTGCCGAGCATGGCTCGCTGTCGGCCGCGGGGCGCGCGCTCAACCTCGCGCAGCCGGCCCTCAGCCATCATGTCACCGAGCTCGAAACGGGACTCGGTGTGCGGCTCCTCGAGCGCCGGCACGATGGGGTGGTGCTGACCCCGGCGGGGCAATTGCTGCTGCGCCACGCGGTGGACATCGGCACGCGCGTCGAGCTGGCGGAGGCAGAGCTGAGCCGGTTTGCGCAGGATCTGGGTGGCAAGGTCAAGATCCGGCTGGCGGTGATCGGTTCGCTTGCCGCGGACCTGACGCCCATCCTCGTGGGAGCACTGGCGCGCGATATGCCGGAAGTGGTGTTGCGGATCACCGAAGCCGGGACGCTTGACAGCCGCGAACTGCTGGATCGCGGCGATGCGGACCTCGCCGTGCACCTCACGGCCAATGGCGAGGACGATGTTCTGCTCGCCACCGAGCAGCTGTATTTCGTCACGGCCACCGCGATGGGCGGCGCCAGTGGTCCGATCCACTTTGCCGAAGTCATCGGCCAGCGGCTGATCCTGCCGGCACTGGGCAATCCGCTGCGCAGCTTTGTCGAGCAGGCCGCGGTGCGGGCGGGACTGCGGCTCGAGATCGCGCTCGAAATCGATGGGGCGGAGCCACGGCGCCAGGCAGTACTCGGTGGGCTTGGCAGTACGATCCTCGGGGCGCATTCGGTCGCTGCCGGCGAGGGCAAAGCAGGGCTGCTGGTGCGTCCCATCACCGCGCCGGAGCTGTTCCGGCCGATCTATCTGGGCGCGCGTCGCGGGCTCGATCCGGCATTGGTGTCGCGCATCGGCAGTGCACTGGCACGATCGCTTGAAGGCTTCGATATCGAGATCGCGCCGCGGACCGAAGCAGGGGCTCGCGGTTGACGGCCCAAACGGCGCCGGACTAGTAAGACTCTCCTTCATAGGGTCGTCCGCTCATGCTCAGATTCAACGCCAATATCACGCAGCTCTACACCGATCTGCCGTTCCTCGATCGCTTCGGCGCTGCGGCGGCGGATGGCTTCAAGGGCGTTGAGATGCGATCGCCTTTCGAGGAGACCATCGAGGTCGTGGGCGAGCGGCTGGCGACGCACGGCCTCGAGCTGGTGCTGTTCAATTTCCCCGCCGGGAATTGGGGCAAGGGCGAGCGCGGCATCGCCTGCCTGCCGGGGCGCGAGGAGGAGTTCCGCGCGAGTCTGGCGACGGCGCTCGACTATGCGACGGCCCTCGGTTGCACGCGGCTCAACTGCCTCGCGGGTCTCACGCCTGCCGGCGTTTCTCACGACATGGTCGAGGCAACGCTGGTCGGCAATCTGCGCCACGCGGCCGCGGTGCTCGCCGATCACGGCATCAAGCTGCAGCTCGAAGCCATCAACCAGCGCGACAATCCCGGCGGCTACGTTCAGACCACCGCGCAGTACGAGCGGATTGCCGAGCAGGTCGGCCACGACAACCTCTATCTGCAGTACGATTTCTACCACATGCAGGTGATGCAGGGCGATCTCATGCGGCAGTTCACGCGGCTGCAAAAAGTCATCTCGCATGTGCAGGTCGCCGACAATCCGGGCCGCCACGAACCGGGCACCGGCGAGATCAACTACGCCTTCATTTTCTCCGAGCTCGAGCGGCTGGGCTACGACGGCTGGATCGGCTGCGAATACGTCCCCGCCGGAAAAACCAGCGACGGTCTCGGCTGGATGCGGGACGCACTCACGGTGCGCTGAAGCGTCGTCGCCGGTGAGTGATGCGGCGGGGCTCACGGTCGAAGCGAGCCGCCGTTTGCCTTGATTTGACCAGTTGAACCGAGACGGCGGTCTCCGCCCTGAAGCGGACATCACGCGGGTAATCGAAGCCACTTGCGAACCCACTTGTCACTCGCCAATTTCCGTGTATTTAATCGGTTTAGTAATCGGGTTACGAGCGCATCGGCTTTCGCTGTGAATGACGCCAATCCCGGTGCTTAAGGCGCGAAATGCGCTATCATAGGGAGAGGAACGCTATGCTTCGTCGTAGATCGATCATCCATGCCTTCGCTGTGGCCGCGGCGTTGTCGGTAGCCCATTGCTGGTCTTTGCGGCCGATGGCGATGTGGTCATCTGGCACTATTGGGACGGTGCCAATGCCGACGCCTTCGATGCTGCCGTGGCCGACTATGCCGCCGCGCATCCCGATGTGAACATCAGTGCCATGAACGTGCCGAACGGCGAATTCCTCACCAAGCTGCAGGCGTCGGCGCAGTCGAGCACCCTGCCGACCGTCGCCATCGGCGACCTCGTCTGGGTCCCGCAGATTGCCGAGATCGGCAGCCTCGCCGATTTGCGCACGCTGCTGCCGCAGAGCGTCGTCGACGACATCAATCCGGCGCTCACCGGCTTCGGCTCGATCGGCGGCAAGCTGGTCTCGGTGCCGGTGTCGGCCAACAACCTCGCCTACATGTACAACAAGACGCTCTACACCGAAGCTGGCCTCGATCCGAATGCCCCGCCTGCGACCTGGGAAGACCTGATCGCGCAGGGCAAGATCATCAAGGACAAGACCGGCAAGCCGGCCTACGAATTGTTCACCCAGGCTGGCGACAATGGCGAAGGGCTGACCTGGAACTTCCAGGTCAATCTCTGGCAGGCCGGTGGCGAGTTCCTCACCGCCGACAACAGCGCCGCCGCCTTCAACAGCGAAGCCGGCAAGAAGGCGCTGGGCTTCTGGAAGCAGTTGATCGACGAGGGCATCAGCCCCGTTGCGCAGTGGGGCGTGTTCGAGAAGGCCGGCGCCGCCGCGGCGCAGGAAGGCTCGTGGATGGTCGGCATCTGGGCGCCCGATCCGCCGTTCGATTTCGGCGTCGCCAAGGCGCCCTATCCCGCCGATGGCAAGCCCGCCACAAATCTCGGCGGTGAACAGGCGATGGTGTTCGCCGGCAACGATGCCTCGAGCAAGAATGCCGCCGACTTCCTCGCCTGGTTCCTGTCGCCCGAGCAGGTGAGCAAATGGAGCCAGACCACCGGCATGCTGCCGGTGACCAAGTCCGTCGCCGGCAGTGCCGACTATCTGAGCTGGGTCGATGCCAACCAGCCGCGCCTCAAGCCCTATGTCGAGCAGATGGCCGACGCCCATGCCCGGCCGAACACGCCGCTCTATCCAAAAGTCTCCTTGGCCTTCGCCAAGCAGATCGAAAAGGCATTGCGTGGCGAGATCGGCATCGACGATGCGCTCGCCGCGGCCGAGACCGACGTCAACGCCATCCTCAAGGGCGGCGCCTGATGCATGGAACGCAATCCTCCTCCCGGATTGCACCGTCCGGCCGCAGCAGCGGCCGGACGTCTTCATTGGCGAGCGAGCGCTACAGCGCCGAAGACGTCTGGACCGCCGCGGCGTTTCTCGCGCCGGCCCTGATCCTGCTCGGCATCTTCGTCATCTACCCGATCGTCTCGGCGGGTTGGATCAGCCTGATCGATTGGCGCGGCTTCGACCCGGTTCGTCCCTTCATCGGGCTCGGCAACTATGTGCGCATGGTGCACGATCCCGAGGTCTGGAACGCACTTCTGGTGACCTGCCTCTATGCCGGAGGGGTGTGTGTCCTCAGCGTCGTTACCGGGATGGCCGTCGCCCTGCTGCTCGACGCGCCGATCCGCGGCATCGCGCTCTATCGCAGCATCTACTTCCTGCCGGCGATTACCTCGTCGGTCGCCGCCGCCATCGTCTGGCGCTACATGCTCGACCCCGCCGGCTTCATCAATGTCAGCCTCGGGCATCTCGGCATCCCCGGTCCGGACTGGCTCAACAATCGCTGGCTGGCGCTTGTCGCGCTGATCCTGCTCACCGTGTGGAAGAACGTCGGCTTCAATGCCATCCTCTACCTCACCGCCATGCAGGCGCTGCCCGACCATGTGTTCGAAGCTGCCCGGATCGATGGCGCCAGTGCCCGCCAGCGGGTGCTGAGCATAACGGTGCCGCTGCTCAGGCCGATGACGTTCTTTGTCGTCGTGCAGGCGCTGATCACCAGCTTCCAGTCGTTCGACCTCGTCTACGTGCTGACCGGCGGCGGCCCGAGCGGCGGCACCGAAACCATCGGCATGCTGATGTATCGCAATGCCTTCCGGCTGGGCGACTACAGCTACGGCACGGCGATCGCCTTCCTCAGCCTCGCGCTGGTGCTGATCGTGGCTCTGGTGCAATGGCGCGCCTCGGGCGCGGGGAGCTCGTTTGTGCGATGAGCTGGCGCAATGCCTTGGGCCGTCATCTGCTGCTCAGCCTCGGCGCGCTGACCGTCGTGCTGCCCTTCTTGTGGATGATCACCACTTCGCTGCAGAGCCGGGCCGAGGTCTATGTCAGCGGCTCGATCATCCCCAATTCGTTCCACTGGGAGAACTATCTCAAGGCCTGGAACGCGGCGCCGTTTGCCACCTACTATCTCAACTCCACCCTGATGGCGGCGGGCATCGTTGTTGGTCATGTGACGGTCGATGCGCTGGCAGCCTACGCTTTTGCGCGGCTGCGCTTTCCGTTCAAGAACACCATCTTCTTCGTGCTGCTGGCCACCATGATGGTGCCAATCTTCGTCACCATCATTCCGACCTATGCTATGGTCGCCGGCTTCGGCTGGATCGACACCTATCAGGGGCTGATCGTGCCGCGTCTCGCCGACGTGTTCGGCATCGTGCTGCTGCGGCAGTACTTTTCCAATATCCCAAAGGATCTCGAGGACGCGGCGCGGATCGACGGCAGCTCGCGCGCCGGCATCTTCTTCCGCATCATCGTGCCGCTGTCGATGCCGGCCTTCGCGACGCTGGCCATTTTCAGCTTTCTGTTCGCCTGGAACGACTTTCTGTGGCCGCTGCTGGTCATCAACTCGGACGCGCTGCGCACGGTACAGATCGGCCTCTCGGCGTTTCAGGGACGGTACGGCACATCGTGGAACTATCTGATGGCCGGCACGCTCACGGCGGCCGTGCCCTCGATCATCGTATTTCTGATCTTCCAGCGCGCTTTGGTGCGCGGCATTGCCATGACCGGACTCAAGGACTGACGAATGAATGAAGTAAGCGCCATCACCGCGGCGTCAACCCTGGAGGTACCGGACTGGGTCGCTGACGCGGTGTTCTACCAGATCTTCCCCGAGCGGTTCGCCAATGGCGATGCGACGATCGACGCGGCCAACGTCGAGCCCTGGGGTGGCGTGCCGACGCGCGACAATTTCTTCGGCGGCGATTTTGTGGGGATCACGGCTCATCTCGATCATATCGAGGCGGTGGGCGCCAATGCGATCTACCTGACGCCGATCTTTCAGGCCGACACCAACCATCGCTACGACGCCACCGACTATTTCAAGATCGACAAGCGGCTCGGCGACCTCGCGGCGTTCCGGACCTTCCTCGATGAGGCGCATCGGCGCGGCATGCGGGTGGTCCTCGATGCGGTGTTCAACCATTGCGGCATCGGCCACTGGGCATTCAAGGACGTCATCGAGAAGCAGGAAGCCTCACTCTATGTGAACTGGTTCTCGGTGGAGAGTTTTCCGATCACCCCGCACCCAACTCCCAACTACAAGACCTGCTCGGGCTGCTGGTATCTGCCGAAGTGGAACGCCTACAATCCGGACGTGCGCAAGCACCATCTGGATGTGACGCGCTACTGGATCGAACAGGGCATCGATGGCTGGCGTCTCGATGTACCCTACTTCATCAACGAGAATTTCTGGCGCGGGTTTCGAAGCGTCGCAAAGGGGATCGACCCCGATCTCTATATCGTCGCTGAAGAATGGCGCGAGCCGGAAGCCTGGCTGCGCGGCGACCTTGCCGACGGCACGATGAACTGCACGCTGCGCAATCTGATCTTCGCCTTCACTGCGGAGCGCAATCTCGATGCCGCTTCGTTCGTCGGCGGGATGAAGACTTTACGCGACTCGATACCGGCGGCGGCGCGCAGCGGCATGCTGAACCTCCTCGGCAGCCACGACACGACGCGGCTGCTGACGCACTACAAGGACGATGTGCGCGCCGCTATTGTCGCCTACACGCTGATGGTGACCAGCGAGGGCGCGCCGATGATCTATTATGGCGACGAGATCGGCATGACCGGGGACAACGATCCCGGCTGCCGGCAGACGATGGAGTGGGACGAGAACCGCTGGAACCGCGATCTGCTGACGGCCATGCAGCATCTGCTGTGGCTGCGCCGCAAGCACCCGGTGCTGGCGCGGGGCGACGATCAACTGGTCGCGGTTTCATCCGATGTGGTGGCGCGCCTCCGCCGGCTTGGCGACGACTGGGCGCTGGTGGTGGCCAATCGCGGCACCGCCGACGCCGTGCTGCCGGCAGACCTGTTCGCCGGCCTGCCGTTCGGCGAGAACAGTGAGCGGGCCTGGACGACATCGGGAGGC
Organism: Devosia sp.; assembly: GCA_046594305.1. Classification (GTDB taxonomy): domain Bacteria; phylum Pseudomonadota; class Alphaproteobacteria; order Rhizobiales; family Devosiaceae; genus Devosia_A. Next base: position 32,271 of record JBKJTB010000368.1, read on the forward strand.
TCGTCACTCGAGCCGGGCGGACTGCGCGAAGGGATCGTGCTGCCCGCCATGTCGTGTGCGATCTACCTCAGCGAGGGACGTGCCGCGTGAAGCGTGTAACGATGAAAGATGTGGCCGAGCGTGCGGGGGTCAGCAAGACCGCGGTCAGCTTTGCCCTGAACGATCCCTCGCGGCTTTCCGAAACCACGCTCAAGCAGATCCTCGAAGCCGCCAAGGCGCTCGGCTTCACCCAGGATCCGGCGGCCCGCATGCTGCGCTTGCGCCGCACCAATTCGATCGGGCTGCTGCTGCCGCAGGCGCTCGATAAGGTGCTCGAAAACCCGTACTACACGCAGTTCCTGCAGGGCGTTGGACAGATCTGCCACCGCGAGGGCCTGACGCTGCTGCTGGCGCCGCCGCTGCGCGGCTCGGTGCTCAAGACGATCCCCTATGCAGCAGTGGATGGCTTCATCGTCTCGGGTCTCGAAGTCGACCGCGGCGAGGTCGACGCGCTGCGTCAGCGCCAGATTCCGTTCGTCCTCGTCGATAGCGACGAGCATCCCAATGTCGCGTCGATCGAAATCGACGACGGCGAGGGGATGGCGGCGCTGGTGGCGCATCTGTTGTCCATCGGCCACCGTCGCATCACCTTCTTTGCTTTCGAGTCCGGCCTCGAAACCGGCCGCGCCAGCTGGCGCGGACCGCTGGGACGGCGTATGCGGGGAGCCGCCAGGGCACTCGAGGCGGCCGGGCTGTCGCTCGACAGCCCCGATGTCGCCATCCGCGAGATCCCGCACACCCGCAATGCCGGCGCCGAAGGCTTCAAGGCGGTATGGGCCGAGCCGCAACGGCCAACCGCCATCGTCTGCTTCTCGGACATGATGGCCTATGGCGTGCTCGACGCCGCCCGCAGCATCGGCGTGTCGATACCAGGGGACGTGTCGGTGGCCGGCTTCGACGATCTGGTCGACAGCGCCTTGATCACGCCGAGCCTCACCACGGTGCGCCAGCCGATCGAAACCAAGGGCCGCCTCGCCGCCGAGCATCTCGTCGACGCGATCGCGGCCGGCACCAACCAGAGTTCCCGCACCGAAATGTTGCGGACGACCCTGTTGGTCCGCGAGTCGACGGGACGCCCGCCATCCAGCCGGCGCCGGACGGCAGAAGCCAAAGCGGCTCCTTGAGCATTTTCAGGATGTTGGAATGGTGCCGCTTAGGTGACTCGAACACCTGACCCCATCATTACGAATGATGTGCTCTACCAACTGAGCTAAAGCGGCGCCGGCGGGTTTTGGCCCGAAGCGGGGGTCTTTTACTGGGCACCTGCGGGAGGCGCAAGCGAAGTTTCCGTCACAGCTGCGGGCGGCGAAACCGGGGCGGGCAATCTTTCGCTCGGGCCGCGGAAGGGTTCGGCCCGGCCGTTGCTGGCGTTGAGCGGCACGCGCCACTCGAAGGCATCAAGCGCGCCGGTCACCGGCGAGGTCGGCTCCCATTCATCCGAGGTGATGCCGTCGGCGATCCACACCGGGTCGGCAGGAGCACGGACGGCGCGGCTCAGCCACTCGCGGGCCTTGCCCTGGTCGGCGTTTTGGCCCTCCTCGATCTCGGCCATCAGCAGCGCCACCGCTTGCGTCGGTTCGGCCACCGAATAATTGGCGAGCGCGTTGCGGGCGGCGACCCATTCATAGGCCTCGACCGCGGCCTTCGCGAGGACGATGGCGGCGGGACGGTTGGGCGGCGGGCTGTCGATCAGTTCGCGCACGCGCTTCAGCCGGTCGACGGCGGAGACACCCGATTGGGCATTGGCGTAGAGCGCCGCGACATGCGGATGCGAGGTAGCGCGCCAGACGCGGCGGAGGAGGCTCATGGCCTTGCGCGCTTCGCCGCGATTGGACTGGATGCGCGCCGCGATCAGCGCCGCGGGCACGAAATCGGGGACAAGTTTCAGCGCCACCGTCGCATGGTCGAGCGCGCTCAGCGGGTTGGTGTCGAACTGCTCGCGGGCGAGGGCGGTTTCGATCACCGCCTGCTTCCGGCGCTTCTGCATCTTTTCGTCGCGCGTCACGGCGGTTTCGGCGTTGACGCTGGCGAGGGCGAGTTCCCACTGGCCGCGGCGGGTGAGGTCGTCGAGCACGGCGTCAGAGGCCCAGCGGGTCTGCGGCGAGAGCGCCACGGCTTTCTGCGCAAAACTCAGCGCCGCGTCGGTGCGGCCCTGGGTGCGCGCCTGCTCGTAGAGGCCGGCGAGCGCGGCGACGGCCGTCTTCTTGTTGGAGATCAGCGCACGATAATGCTCGCGGGCCGATTGCATGTCGCCGAGCGCGAGATCGGAACGGGCTTCCAAGAGCTGCGCGGCGTGGTTGCGCGGCAAATTGCTGCGCGCTTCGCGGGCGAGCACGCGGGCGCGGCCAGGGTCGCCGGCCTGCAGCGCCACAAAACCGTCAGAGAGCGCGGCGACGCCAACGTCACGACGCCGCTCGCGGTTGAGTTTGGCGAAGTAGCGCGGCGCATCGATGATGCGGCGGAGGATCGACCAGGCGAGGATCACGGCACCCAGACCTGCGGCGACGATGAAGGCGGCCATGCCGAGGCGCGGCTGCATCTTGTAGCCGGCGACTTCAATCATGGCGGTGCCGGGCAGGCTCACCAGCCACGCGATGCCGGCCGTCAGCAGCAGGCTGACGATGATCCATGTGGCAAGGCGGATCATGGCGCGGGCGCCGCCGTGGTGGTGGTGAGGGCGCGGGCGCGGAGGTCGGCGACGAGCTTGTCAGCTTCGGCGTGGGTGCGGATGTCGGCGGCAATCAGCGTTGCCTTGTCGCGCATCGCCGGCGGCAGCGCGTCGATCAGGGTGAGGGCACCGGCATAGTCGCGGCGCTCCATGGCGCCTTCGAGGCGCGACACGATGGCTTCGGGGCTGTCGCCGTCCATCTCTTCGGCCGGCCGCAGCGCGAGCAGCGATTTGGCCCAGTCGACGGCGTTCTGCGTCCAGTCCTGGTTGGTGGTATCGCGGGCGCCGAGGATCTCGGGGAGGGCGGTCTGGAATTTCGCGGTGAGCGAGTCAGGGCGGATGAGACCAGTGGTCGCGGCGGCCGCGAGCGTTTCGGGCACGACGAAATCGGGCAGCACGGAGCGCAAGGAGTCGAGTTCTTGCTGGAACGGCTTTCCAGTAGCGAAGGCGCCTTCGAGACCCGACAGGATCAGCGGCAGCTTTAGCGCCGGGCCGACTTCATTGGGCAGGGCGGCATCGATGTGCTGGCTGAGCGTCGCGCGGGCCGCGTCGAGATCGGTGCGCAACGACGACACGGTGGAGTCGACGCCGTTGAGGCGCGTCGTGAGGCTCGAAATGCCGGTCTCGAGCGAGGCGATCGATTCGGCGATGACACCCGCGTCGGCACCCGAGGCACCGGCGGCGATGGCATCGACCTGCGCCTTCAGCGTGCGCAACTGGGTTTCGAGCGGGGCGAGATCGACAGGCGCCGCCGCTGCGGGAATCGACGCCTGCACATCTGATATCGATTGGTTCACCGCGGCGAGGCCGGCATCGAGCTGCGCGATGGTGGCATCGAGCGACACCTGGGTGCGCGTGCTGGTCTGCTGGATAGAGGTCACTGTGCCGCTCAGCGCATCGAGCTTTTCGCCCTGCGCCGTCAGTTCGGGCGTGAGGTCGGGGACGGCGGGGCCGCGCCACGGCAGCGGCAGGGCGTTGGCGAGGAGGTAGGTGAGGATGGTCCCGAGGATCGCGCCACCGACGGCCACGGCGCCGAGCAGCGGCCAGTTGGCGGCGCCCACTTCGAGGCGCGGCGTGCGTTCGCGCGTCCCCGGCGGCGGGGTTTCGGGCGTTGCCGGCCGCTCTTCGGGCCGCGCATTGGCATTGCGCGCCGTCAAATCGATCACCGGCGGTTTCACGGGGCCGGTCGAGCGGTCAGCCATTGAGGTCATCCTTCATCGAACGATCATGCCCAGCTTTTGATCCCGCGCGAAAGAGAGGGCGAGGGCCATCATGGCCTCCTCCGACGGGTGGTCGGCGAGGCTCACCCGGACGAAATGGGCAGCCATCAGCGGTTCGGCAACAGCCTCCGAGAGGCACAGCATCCCCGGCCGGGCACGATCGGCCGCGGGGGCGAGGCGGGCAAAGGTCTCGGCCGTGCGGCGGGAATAGAACAGGGCGCCGTCGAGGCTCGCGAGGTTGGCGGTCAGTTGGGTCGCCGGGTGCATCTCGTAGATTGCGGTGGTGATGACCATCACGCCATGCGGCGCGAGGGCCTTCGCAAGATCGCCGGCATGCTGGCGGGCGGTCGGATAGAGCACCGGGCCATCCATGCCCGCGTTGGCGAGGAGGGCGATCAGGTCGCTGGCATTGCCTTGGGCGCTCACCACCTCCGCAAAGCCGAGATTGCGCGCCACGGCGGCGCTGCGGTCGCCCACGGTGTAGACAGGGAGGCTCCGGAGGCGCGCGATTTCGCCGCGCTCGTCCAACGCGCGCAAGGCGTTGGCGCTGGTGATGGCGAGGGCGGCAAAGCCGTCGGCGGGGGGCAGGGTGGTGGTCAGCGTTCGGGCGAAAAGCAGGGGGTCGACCACGGCATCGATATCCAGCGCCCTGAGGCGCGCGGCGGTCTCGCTCGCGTCGGGTTCGGGCCGGGTAACGAGCAGTCTGACCATCTGGCCGTTATCCGGGGAACAGTTTGAGGAAGTCTGAACCCGCCTTGTCGCGGAGGATTTGGCCCAGTTCGTGGCCAACGGCTTCGGGCGCGGCGGCTGGGCCGGTGTGCCGGGCCTCGATGGCGACCTGGCCATCCGGCGAAAGGATCTCGCCGCGGAGCAGAATTGTGTGGTCGGCGATATGGCTGACGACGCCGATGGCGGTGCGGCATGAACCGTCGAGTGCCGCGAGCAGCGCGCGCTCGGCGTGTACGGCGGTGGCGGTCGGAGCGTGGTTGAGCGGGGCGACGAGGTCGGCGGTGCGGGTGTCGTCGGCGCGGATTTCGAGGCCGATGGCGCCCTGCGCCGGGGCGGGAGGAAACCGCTCGGGATCGAGATAGGCTGTTATGTCGGCTTGCCGGCCGAGCCGGTTGAGGCCGGCGACGGCGAGCAGCGTGGCATCGGCGATCCCGTCGGCGAGTTTGCGCATCCGCGTTTCGACATTGCCGCGGAAGGGCACGATTACGAGGTCGGGCCGGGCGCGCAGCATCTGCGAAGCGCGGCGGAGCGACGACGAGCCGAGTTTTGCGCCGTGCGGCATTTCGTCAAGTGACTTGACCGTGAGCGAGACGAAGGCGTCGCGGATGTCCTCGCGCTCGAGGAAAGCCGCCAGTACCAGACCATCGGGCAGTTTTGTCGCCATATCCTTGCTGGAGTGGACGCCGATGTCGACCTCGCCGGCTTCGAGCGCTGCCTCGATTTCCTTGGAGAACAGGCCCTTGCCGCCGACTTCGCTCAGCGGCGCGTCGGTCAGCTTGTCGCCCGTGGTGGCAATGGTCCGGATCTCGATCGCGTCCAGCGGCACGCCGTGCGTGTCCGCGAGCAAGCGTTGCACCAGCCGCGCCTGGACGAGGGCGAGGTTGGAGCCGCGGGAGCCGATGCGCAGGAAGGGCGAAGATTGCAAAGCGGGCGGGTCCCCTGTAGCCAATTCCGCACGCTCTAACCCTCACGGATACTCCGCGCAATGCGGCTTCTGGGCATCGAAACAAGCTGCGACGAAACCGCCGCCGCCATCGTCGAGCGCGACGATGCGGGGCATGGGCGGATTCTGAGCAATATCGTGCGCAGCCAGCTCGAGGAGCACGCGCCCTATGGCGGCGTGGTGCCGGAACTCGCGGCGCGAGCGCATGTCAGCCATCTCGACCACATCATCGCGCGGGCATCGGCCGAGGCCGGGGTGTCGCTGGGCGAGGTGGACGCGATCGCGGCGACGGCTGGACCGGGGTTGATCGGCGGCGTGCTGGTCGGGCTCACCACGGCCAAGGCGCTGGCGGCGGCGTTGGGCAAGCCACTGATCGCGGTGAACCATCTCGAGGGGCACGCGCTCACGGCGCGGCTCACCGATGGGTTGGCCTTTCCCTATCTGCTGCTGCTGGTTTCGGGCGGGCATAGCCAGTTAGTCTTGGTGCGCGGCGTCGGCGCGTATGAGCGGTGGGGGACCACCATCGACGACGCGCTGGGCGAGGCTTTTGACAAGGTCGCGAAGCTCCTTGGGCTTGGAAATCCGGGCGGGCCGGAGGTCGAGCGCCAGGCGATGCTCGGCGATGCCCTCCGCTTCAAGTTTCCGCGCCCGCTGCTCAAGGAGGACCGGCTCGATTTTTCGTTCTCCGGGCTGAAAACGGCCGTGCGTCTCGCCGCCGAACAGATCGCGCCGTTGACGCCGCAGGATGTCGCCGACATCTGCGCGTCGTTCCAACTCGCGGTGACCGACATCGTCACCACGCGCTCGGCGTCGGCGCTGGCAAAATTCCGCGCGGAATTGCCTTGGGCCACCCCGACGCTCGTGGTGGCGGGAGGCGTCGCCGCCAATCTGGCGATCGGCGACGGCCTGCGCCGCATCGCTGCCGACGCCGGCGCGCGCCTGGTCGTGCCGCCGATCCCGCTTTGCACCGACAATGGGGCGATGGTGGCGTGGGCCGGTGCGGAGCGGCTGGCATTGGGCGAGACCGATGGTTTCGATGTCGCGGCCAAGGCGCGCTGGCCGCTCGACAGCGCCGACATGGGTCGCCGAAATGCCGCTTGAGCGCGTTGCCGTCATCGGCGCCGGCGCCTGGGGCACGGCGCTGGCGCAGGCCGCCGCGATGGCTGGGCGCGAGGTGGTGCTGGTGGGGCGCGATCGTGCGGTGGTCGATGAGATCAACACCCACCACACCAACACCGCGCATCTGGGTACGCAGCCGCTGCTGCCCTCGATCCGCGGCACGAAATCATTCACCGGCGCCGACCTCGTGATCCTCGCCGTCCCCGCTCAAGCCAGCCGCGCAGCGCTTACTGGCCTCATGCTCGCGGGCACTCCCGTAGTCCTCACCGCGAAAGGACTGGAACAGGGTTCGCTCAAGCGCCAGAGCGAAGTGCTGGCGGAAGCAGCGCCCGGCGCGATCCCTTACGTCCTCTCCGGCCCAAGCTTCGCCACCGACGTCGCCGCTGGCCGCCCGACCGCGGTGACCCTCGCCGGCGATGACGATGTTGCCACCGAAGCCATCGCTGCCGCGCTTGCCGGTCCGGGCTTTCGCCCGTATGCCGCCGGCGACCGGGTCGGCGTCGAGTTGGCCGGTGCGCTGAAGAACGTCTATGCGCTGGCGGCCGGTGCGGTGGATGGCGCACGTCTCGGGGCGTCGGCCCGTGCCGCGCTGATCGCCCGCGCTTTCGCCGAGCTGAGCCGCATCATCCCGGCCCTCGGCGGCCGCGCGGAAACACTCATGGGCCTCGCGGGGCTCGGCGATCTCACCCTGAGCTGCACGTCCGAACAGTCGCGCAACTACCGCCACGGCGTGGCACTCGGCCGCGGCGAGCCGCAGCCCCAGTCGCTCGCCGAGGGGGTGTTCACCGCCCCCGTGGCGCAGCTTCTGGCGCGCACCGCTGGCGTCGAAGCGCCGCTGATCGAAGCGGTCAATCTGCTGCTCGCGGGCAATGTCACCATCACCACAATCGTCGCGGGCCTGATGTCGCGCCCGCTCAAACGCGAGGACTAAAATGCTGTTCGCCCTGGTTGCCCATGATCGCCCCAATTCCGTCGCGCGCCGCATGGAGCTGCGTCCCGATCATCTGAAGCATCTCGATGCGCTGGGCGCGACGCTGGTGCTCGCGGGCCCATTTCTCGCCGACAATGGCGACATGGTGGGCTCGATCGTCGTCATCGAGGCCGAGACGCTCGACGCGGCCCGCGAGATTTTTGCGCGCGACCCCTTCATGGTCGGCAATCTCTTCGATAGCATCACGATCAAGCCGTGGAAGCTTGGGGTCAACAAGACCAAATAGGGAGCGCCCGCGATGGCCTATTGGCTGATGAAGTCTGAGCCTGATGTGTTCAGCTACACCGACCTCGAGAACAAGCCGGTCGAGCAGTGGCATGGCGTGCGCAATTTCACCGCGCGCAACAACATGATGGCGATGAAGATCGGCGAGCTTGCCTTCTTCTACCACTCCAATATCGGCAAGGAGATCGTCGGCATCATGAAGGTGGTGGCGCTCGCCCACCCCGATTCCACCGCCGAGCCCAACGACAAGGGCAAAATCGTCTGGGAATGCGTCGACGTCGTCCACCACATGAAGCTGCCGAAACCCGTGACGCTCGAGACCATCAAGAAGACGCCCGAGCTTGCCAATATGGCGCTGGTAAAACTGTCGCGGCTGTCGGTCGGTCCGGTGTCGGACGCGGAGTGGACGCTGATCTGCCAGATGGGCGGGCTCAAGAAGGCGCCGACGGCCTAAGCGTCAGATCGGCGAGTCGTCGTTATTCCAGCCGAACCAGTGCGCAAACTGGTTGGTAAAACCCTCCGTCGCTTGCTGCCAGGAATCGACGAAATCCTGCGTCGGCTGTCCCCAATCCTCGGTGGCATTCTGCAACTGGCCGAAGAAGTCGTCGGCGCTGTCCTGCCAGGCGTCGAACAGCGTGTGCGCCGCCTCGTCGACAGTATCTGACGCCTCCGCCGCCTGAGTTGCGGCTGCCGCCGGGGCGTCGGCGGCGAAGAAGTGGAAGATGTCGTCGAAGAAATCGAACACTGGCAAGGCCTCAATCGTCTGCCGTAGGCTAACTCACCACTGAGTATCTTGAAACCTGCTCTCGCGGCGACTATTATGACCATAATTATGGTCATAATCTGAGGCTGAGATGAGCATGAGCATCGCCGAAGCGAAGAGTCAGTTCTCGTCCGTCGTCGAAAGAGCGGCGGCCGGCGAAGAGGTGACGATCACCAAGCACGGAAAGCCGGTCGCCAAGATAGTTCCCGTGCGGACAGAACGTGACCGGGCAAAAGCCCGCGCGGCGTTCCAAGACATAATCCGGTTGCGCGACGAAACGGGCGCCACGCTCGGTGGGTTGAGTTGGAAGGAGTTGCGAGACGAAGGCCGCAAGTGACGATCGTCGTTGACACCTCCCTGATCATCGCATGGCTCCTGCAGGAGGAGCGTTCGTCTCAGGCCGAGGAAGTCGCCCGCCTGATCATCGAGGACGGTGCCTGGGTACCGCAGCTGTTCTCGATCGAGGTCGCGAACGTGCTGCTACAAGCAGTGAGACGTAAGCGGATCACGGAGCTTTACGCGGACGAACAGCTGCGGCGGCTTGAGGACGTTTCGCTCTCTATTGACCCCGAAACCAACGACCACTCGTGGAGCACGACCTACCGTCTGGCGGTGGACGAAGGACTGACTGTGTACGACGCCACTTACCTTGAACTCGCCCTGCGTCGCGATGCAGTTGTGGCGACGCTGGATGCTGACCTGGCTGCCGCGGCTCGCCGCCGCGGTCTTACCGTCCTGCCCTAGAAATCCGCGGTAATCCCCTTGATCTCCCAGTCGCCGTAGCGGTTGGGGTCCAGGCCGCCGCGGCCGCCTTTTTCGGTGGGGCGTGCGGCCATTTCGGCGTCGATGGCTTTGCGGCGGGCTTCCGCTTCCGCCAGCGCGCGCTGGGCTGCCGGGGTTAGCGGCTTTGCGGGGGCGACGGGCTCGCTAGCCCCGCTGGGCTTGTCGGGAACGCTCATGGTCCCCATTTTAGTGCAGTCACGCGTTCTGTCGAGGAGACCAATGTTCAATCTGATCCGTACCGGCGCCCTGATCGCGGCGATGACCGCGCTGTTCATGGTCGTGGGCTATTTCATCGGTGGCCAGTCAGGCATGCTGATTGCCCTGGGCGTTGCGGTCGTGACCAACCTCTTTGCCTACTGGAATGCCGACAAGATGGTGCTCTCGATGCAGAACGCCGTCGAGGTCGATCCCGCGCGGGCGCCCGATCTCTACCGCATGGTCGAGACGCTGAGCCAGCGCGCCGGCATTCCGACGCCAAAGCTCTATGTCATCGAAACGCCGCAGCCCAATGCGTTCGCCACGGGCCGCAATCCGCAGAATGCGGCCGTCGCGGTGTCGTCGGGGCTGCTCAACACGCTGACGCCAGACGAAGTCGCGGGCGTCGTGGCGCACGAGCTGGCGCACATCAAGAACCGCGACACGCTGACCATGACGGTCACCGCGACGCTCGCCGGCGCAATTTCGATGCTGGCGCAGTTCGGGCTGTTTTTCGGCGGCGGCAACAATCGCAACAACCCGCTGGGTGGCATCGGCGCGCTGCTGATGGTGTTCCTCGCGCCGCTGGCGGCTGCACTGGTGCAGATGGCGGTGAGCCGAACGCGCGAATACGAGGCCGACAAGGATGGCGCGGTCATTTCGGGCGAGCCGCTGGCGCTGGCGTCGGCGCTGAGCAAGATCAGCTCGATCGCGCAGCGCACCATCAATGTGCAGGCCGAGCGCAATCCGGCGATGGCGCATCTCTACATCACCAACCCCTTGAGCGGGGCGCGGATGGACAATCTGTTCGCGACCCATCCGGCGGTCGAGAACCGCATCGCGGCGCTGCAGCAGCTGGCCGCCGAGATGGGCCGCGACAGCGGCGGGGTCGGCCCGGCGACGCATCCGGACTTTACCGCGACGCCGCAAGGCAATAGTGGCTGGCGGGTGCCGCAGTTTACGGAAGGCGAAGATCGCCGGTCGCGCGGCCCCTGGGGCTGAGTTGGCGAAACAGAAACACGTCCCGGGCCTCGAGCTCCGGTTGATCGCTGCGCAGAGATTGCAGCAGGTTCTCAAGGGGGCGAGCTTTTCGCCCCTTGCCGCGTCCGAGCTTGCCGACAGCCGCGATCGGGCGTTGGCCAACAAGCTGATCACCACGGCGCTGCGCCGGCATGGGCATCTGAATGTCGTGCTGAAGCACCTGCTCGAGCGCGGCATGCCCAAGAAATCGGGCAGTTTCGAAGCCGTGCTGCGGCTCAGCCTGGCCCAAATCCTCTATCTGCCCGAACTGGGCGACCATTCGGCGCTGTTCCTCGCCGGCGAGGCAACCAAGCGCGACAAGCAGGCCCAGCACCTCAGCAAGCTGATGAACGCACTGCTCCGCCGCGCCCAGACCGAGGCCGCCGAGCTGCGCGAGGGCGCGCCCGAGTTGCTGTTCGCCCCGGCGCTGGTCAAAACCTGGACCGAGGCGTACGGCGCCGACGCCATCCCCGCATTCGCCGATGCCCTGCTCGATGGCGCCCCGCTCGATCTGACGCTCAAGGCGGACTACCCGGCGCTGCTCGAACTGCTCGGCGCCCGGCCGCTATTTGCCGACACCGTGCGGATCGACGAGCGCGACAAGCCGGTGGATCAGCTTGCGGGATATACCGAGGGCCGGTTCTGGGTGCAGGACGCCGCCGCGGCGATCCCCGCCCGTTTGCTAAGGCTGGCGCCCGGCGCCCGTGTGCTCGACGTCGGCGCGGCCCCGGGCGGCAAGACGGCGCAACTGGTCAAAGCCGGCTACACTGTCACGGCCCTCGATCGCGACCCGCAGCGCGTGGCGCGTCTGCAGCAGAACCTGATGCGGCTCAGCTACACGGCCGAACTGATCACCGCCGATGCGCTCGAATACGTCCCGTCGGCGCCGTTCGATGGCGTGTTGCTCGATGCGCCCTGTTCGGCCACGGGCACCTTCCGCCGCCATCCGGAGGTGGTGTGGCACCGCAACCCAGCCGACATCGCCGGCCGCGTGGCCTTGCAGCGAAAGCTCATCGCGCGGGCCGTCGACTGCCTCAATCCGGGCGGCACACTCATCTATTGCGTCTGCTCAATGGAGCCCGAAGAGGGCGAGTTGCAGGCGGCCTGGGCGATCGAACAAGGGCTCGAGCTCGTGCCCGTGAATGAAGGCGAGCTTGACGGCTGGGCCATCCCCATCACACAAGCCGGGTTCGTACGCACGCATCCGGGTCAGATCGTTCCTGGGGATAAGGGCGGCACGCTGGACGGGTTCTTCGTTGCGCGCTTCCGCCGCCGCTGAATATCATCGAGTTTCCGGCCTATGCCGGTCGGGCGCGGCCGCGGGGGCTGGGGCGTCCCTGGAGCGTTTCCAGGAAAAGTGGTGTCCGGTTTTCCGTTTCGGAAACGCGACAAACAAAGAGCGGGAGCAGATCGCTGTTTCAACGAAACGGCGATGTGCTCCGGGGCACAAGAGGGCCGGTTGGCAAACCCGCTAGCTTTCGCTGTCAGTCAGGGCGCCAAGCACTTTGCCGACTTCATGGTCAGCAATCCGGTGATCCGCTGGGTATGGACCGGCCCCGGCAACGAGGACTATTCGACCGCGCTCGGCGATTTCAGGCCGTCGGACCGTGAATCGCTGCTCGAAATGATGGCCGGGCGGTATTTGCTCGCCAGTAAGCTCGTCGACACCAACGGCGCGTCGCCCTTCGCCATCGACATGGTGCATGACGACTGGCTCGACGATCTCCAGTCCTTCGCCTGGTTCCGCCACTTCCGCGATGCTCGTACCGACGGCGAGCGCAGCTTCGGTCGCGCACTCGTCATCGACTGGATCGATCGCGACGGCGGCTTCGACCCGCGCACCTGGGCGCTGTCGATCACGGCGCGGCGCGTCCTCAACTGGCTGCGGCACTTCAATATTCTGGTCGAGGGCGCCAATCCCGAAGACGTCAAGGTCATCACGCGCTCGCTGGGCACGCAGATCCAGTCGCTGAAACTGCGCGCGCCCTTTGCGGACGACCCGGTCGATGCGCTGATGTCGGCGATTGCGCTGCTCGGCGTGGCGCTTTGCGACAATGACCGGCAGGCGGAAATCCCGTCGCGTCTCTACCAGATGAACATGCTCCTCGACCGGCAGATCGACGAGGATGGCCTGCACCGGACGCGCTCGGCGAAAGTGCAGTTCCAGCTCATCGTCGAGTTGACGACGCTGCGCCAGTCGCTCCTCAGGCAATCGGACGCCTATCGCAACGAACTGGGCGATCTGCTCGAGAGCATGCACCGGGCGCTCGATGCGATTTCGCTCGGCACCGGCGAGCCGGCCTATTTCAACGGCACCGGGCAGATGCCGCACGATATCATCGTCGCCGTGCAGTCGCAGACGCCGACGCGGGCGCGCACCACGGGCACCGCCGGCGGGTACGGGCGGCTGATCTGGGACAAGTCGATCGTCGTTGCCGATTCCGGCCTCGTGCCGCCGCCCGAATATGCGCGCCACATGCACGCTTCGGCGCTGGCCTTCGAGTTCAGCCATGGTCGCGATCTGGTGGTGTGCAATTGCGGCCCGGCGCAGTCCGACGAGGAGGAAAGCGCACTGCTCTTCCGCCAGGGCATCGCGCATGCCGGGCCGACGATCAATGCGCTGTCGGCAGCGACGATCCCGACGCGCGGTCCGCTCAAGAACCGCGTCGTGCGGATCGGCAAGGCGCCCGACATCGCGAGCGAGGAAGCCGACCATACGCTGGTGATGCGCACGCATGGCTACGCCGATCGTTTTGGCGTGGTGCTCGAGCGTCGGCTGACGCTGCTGGCCGACGGACACTCGCTGGTCGGGCAGGACCGCCTCATCAAGGCGCGCAACAAGGTATCGGGGGCCTGCGCCATCCGCTTCCACCTCGCGCACCAGACGCAGGTGAGCCAGGCCGGCGACATGCTGAAACTGCGTCTCGCGTCCGGCCAGGTGTGGAATTTCCTGTGGGACGGCGCCGACATGCGGGTCGAGGATAGCGTCCGCCAATCCGCTTATTTCGGCTTCCACCGCACCCGCCAGATCGTGCTCGATGTGCTGGTGGCAGACGTCGGTGAAGTCAGCTGGATATTTACGCTCGACGAGGGGTGATCTTCTGGTGGTTCCCTTCCGCCGCCCCCCATGATAGCCAGCGCCCGAAATCACAGGGAACCGGCCATGCCCAACGCGATCGTCCCCATCAAGCGCGCGCTGCTCAGCGTTTTCGACAAGACCGGCATGGAGGAGTTTGCGAAGGAACTGGCGCGGCTCGGGGTCGATCTGGTGTCGACCGGCGGCACCAGCAAGCTGATCGCCTCGACCGGCGCCGCGGTGCGCGACATCTCCGATCTCACCGGCTTTCCCGAGATGATGGATGGACGGGTCAAGACGCTCCACCCGAAAGTGCATGGCGGGTTGCTCGCGGTGCGCGACAACCCCACGCACAAGGCCTCGATGGACGAACACGAGATCGGCGCCATCGATCTGGTGGTGGTCAACCTCTATCCGTTCGAGGCGACGATCGCCAAGGGCGCGTCCTACGACGAAACGATCGAGAACATCGACATCGGCGGGCCGGCGATGATCCGCTCGGCGGCCAAGAACCACGCCTATGTCACGGTGGTCGTCGATCCCAACGACTACGAGCCGGTGCTCGAAGCGATCCGCCAGCAGGGCGGCGTGCCCTACGAGATGCGCCAGAAGCTCGCGGCGAAAGCTTATGCCCGCACTGCCGCCTACGACTCGACCATCTCGAACTGGTTCGCGCGCACTCTCGGCTATAACGATATTCCATATCGCGGCTTCGGCGGGCAGCTCGCCGAAGTCATGCGCTATGGCGAGAACCCGCATCAATGGGCGGCGTTCTACCGCAATGGCGAACAGCGCCCGGGCGTGTCGACGGCGACGCAGCTGCAGGGCAAGTCGCTGAGCTACAACAATCTCAACGATACCGACGCGGCGTTCGAGCTCATCTCCGAGTTCGACCCGAAGGTGCCCGCGGTTGCTATCATCAAGCACGCCAATCCGTGCGGCGTCGCCACTGGAACGACGCTCGCCGATGCCTATCTCAAGGCGCAGCGCTGCGATCCGGTGTCGGCCTTCGGCGGCATCGTCGCGCTCAATCAGGAGATCGACGAGGCGACGGCGACGGAGATCGTCAAGATCTTCACCGAAGTGATCGTCGCGCCGTCAGCCAGCGATGCGGCGCAAAAGATCATCGCCACCAAGAAGAATCTTCGCCTCCTGGTCACCGGCGCGCTGGCCGATCCTAAGGCGTCCGGCGTCACCTTCAAGTCGCTGGCCGGCGGCATGCTGGTGCAGAGCCGCGACAATGGCCGGCTCGACGATGTCGAGCTTAAGGTCGTGACCAAGAAGGGGCCCACCGACATCGAGATGGCCGACCTCAAGCTTGCCTGGAAGGTCGCCAAGCACGTCAAATCCAACGCCATCATCTATGTGAAGGACGGCGCCACCGTCGGTATCGGCGCGGGCCAGATGAGCCGGCTCGATTCCTCGCGCGTCGCGCACCGCAAGTCGATCGACGCCGCGCAGGCCGCGGGTATCGAGGGTGCGCTGACGCAAGGCTCGGTGGTTGCCTCCGACGCCTTCTTCCCGTTCCCCGACGGCATGCTGGCGGCAGTCGACGCCGGCGCCACGGCGCTGATCCAGCCCGGCGGCTCGATGAACGATCAGGCCGTGATCGACGCGGCGGACGAACGGGGCGTGGCCATGGTGTTCACTGGGATGCGGCACTTCCGACACTGAGGTGTCACTCGGCGATTGCCAGTCCCAAATGGCGCTCGAAATGGCCGTAGTCGCGGTCGCGGTGCAAGACAGCATAGTCGTGCTCGATGCAGTATGTTGCGATTATCAGGTCCGGCGTGCCGCGTATGGTCACGCTTAGCGCCCTTAGGGTTCGATAGTTGCGCGCCGCCTGAACCGCGATTTTTTCGTCGAGCACAGGGACCACCTCGAATTGTCGAAGCTCATTCTCAAGCTGGGCCGCGATCTTGTCCGAGCGGGCGCCCTGTAGAACCTCCAGCAGGACCAGGTCCGGAACGAGAATCTCCCGCGTGTCTTCGAGCAATCTGAGCTTCCTGACCGGCTCGGTCTCAGCAGCGTGAAAGTACGATATCCAGACGGAGCTATCGGGGACGATCATTCCTGCTCGCGCGACCAGCCTTTACGCATCTCGTCGAGGTCGCCATCCCAACCAATTCCCCATAGGCGCCGAAGCGCCAGGCGCTGCCGGTTTATCCTTACGGCAAGCCGCATGGATTCCTCGACTGCGCCCTTCTTCGTGGTCTGTCCCAACGCCATCATTGTGTCGGACATCAACTCGTCGTCGATATCGATGTTTGTCCGGCCCATGTGAGCCTCCATGTGTACGATCTCACGCAAACATACACATCGTACGGCCCAGCTTCAAGCCGAGCGGGCCAGATCCGACAGCAAACCAGCCGCCACCGACAGCCGTGACACTGTCATTTCGCCGCTCGTCAGGCCGGTTACCGCCTCGACTACCCGGTCGATGGCTTCGAGGCGGGCCTGCCGCCAGGCGGCGAGCCGCGTGCCGATCTCGCCGCGGCCGAAGCCGAGGACGTCCACGGTCAGATCGCGCTGGGCGCGCATCAAGTTGGCGAGCGCCCGGTCGAGCGCCATGCGGTCGAAGCGGTCGGCGAGGACGATGCGGCCGCCGGCATCGATGACGCCGGCCAGGCCGAACAGATCAAGCACGCCGAAAAAGGCGGCGGCGGCGGCGCCGATGGGACTCTTGGTGCGCTCGGCGACCAGCGCAATATCGGTGGCGTAGCTCAGGGCGCTCAGTTCGGCGATCCGCCGCGCCACGGCGTTGGGGGCGCCGCCGGCCATGAAGGCCTCGGCCCGCGCCGCGATGGCCTTGTCGAGGCCGGTGGGGACGAGGCTCGACACCAGTCCCGCCACGTCCGTCACGCCCTCGGCATAGCGCAGCACGAGGTCGCCCAGCGGCTGGGTGAAGTCGGCATTGCGCAGCAGCCACAGGGTTTCGCGTTCGAGCAGCACGGTGACATCGGCATAAAGGTCGAGCTGCGTTTTGCCGGCGATCTGGCCGTCGAGCGCATCGATCTCGGCATAGAGCCGCTCGAGCCCGTAGGCGTCGCGGGCGAGGCAGAAGGCGGCAGCGACCTGGCCGGCGTCGGCGCTGGTCGCGGCCATCATCTTGATCACATAGGCCGGCCCGCCGCGGTTGATCATCTGGTTGGAAAGCACCGTCGCGATCACTTCACGGCGCAGCCGGTGCGAGGTCACGGCATCGGGATAGCGGTCGGCGAGGAGCGGCGGGAAATAGCGGAACAATTCGTGCGCCAGATACGGATCGTCCGGCGCCTTGCCGGCCAGCAAATCGGCATAGAGCGAGTTCTTGGCATAGGCGAGGATCACTGCGATCTCGGGCCGGGTGAGACCCTTGCCGCCCGCGGCACGCGCGTTGAGCGCGGCGTCGTCGGGCAGGAACTCGACAGCCCGGCTCAACAGGCCGCGCTGCTCCAGCGTTTCGATCAGGGCGCGATGGTCGGGCAGGGCGCCGATACCGGCACGCTCGGCCAACGACATGGTGAGGGGCTGGAGGTAATTGTTGCGGAGGCAGAGCTCGGCGACCTCGTCGGTCAGCACCGCGAGGAAGCGGTTGCGCTGGTCCATCTCCAGCTTGTCGGTCCGCATCACGGTATTCATCGCGATCTTGACGTTGACCTCGATGTCCGACGCGTTGACGCCCGCCGAATTGTCGATGGCGTCGGTGTCGATCTTGCCGCCTTCGAGCGCGTACTCGATGCGGCCGCGCTGCGTCACGCCGAGATTGGCGCCTTCGCCTACAACCTTGGCACGAATGTCCTTGCCGGTGATGCGGATCGCGTCATTGGCCCGGTCGCCGGCGTCGGCATCGGTTTCGAGGCTCGAGCGCACATAGGTGCCGATACCGCCGAACCAGAGCAGATCCACTTCCGCCTTGAGGATGGCGAGGATCACATCCTGCGGCGTCACCGGCTCGTTGCCGAGCCCGAGTGCCCGCCGGGCCTCCTGGAACAGAGCGACGTTCTTGAGTGAGCGGGAGAAGACGCCGCCGCCCTTTGACAGCAGGCTCTTGTCGTAATCCTGCCAGCTCGAGCGCGGCAGGCCGAACAGGCGCTTCCGCTCTTCGAGGCTGACCAGCGGATCGGGATCGGGGTCGATGAAGATATCGCGATGGTCGAATGCCGCGACGAGCCGGATCTGCGGGCTCAGCAGCATGCCGTTGCCGAACACGTCGCCACTCATGTCGCCGACGCCGACCACGGTGAACGGGGTCGTCTGAATATCGCGGTCGTTCTCGCGGAAGTGGCGCTTCACCGCTTCCCAGGCGCCGCGCGCGGTGATGCCCATCTTCTTGTGGTCGTAGCCGTTGGAGCCGCCCGAGGCGAAGGCATCGCCGAGCCAGAAGCCGCGATCGATGGCAATCGCATTGGCGGTGTCCGAGAATGTCGCGGTGCCCTTGTCGGCGGCCACCACGAGATAGGGGTCGTCAGCATCGCGGCGCCGCACATCGGGCGGCGGGATCACCATGTCGCCCTCGAGATTGTCGGTGACGTCGAGCAGGGTCTGGACGAAGATCTTGTAGCAGGCGGTGCCTTCGGCCTGCACCGTCTCGCGGTCGGCGCCCTTGGGCATCATGCGCGGCACGAACGCGCCCTTGGCGCCCACCGGGACGATGATGGCGTTCTTGACCTGCTGTGCTTTGACCAGCCCCAGCACTTCGGTGCGGAAATCCTCTGGCCGGTCGCTCCAGCGCAGGCCACCACGGGCGATGGCGCCGAAGCGCAAATGCAGGCCCTCGACGCGCGGCGAATAGACGAAGATTTCGCGATAGGGGCGCGGCTCCGGCATGCCCTCGATCTTCTGGCTGTCGAATTTTATGGCGAGCGCCGGTCGGCGTTGCCCAGCACCGTCGCGCTGGAAGGCATTGGTGCGGAGACCGGCATCCACAAGGTTGAGCACGCGGCGGATGATGCGGTCTTCGTCGAGCGACTGCGTCGCCTGCAGCGCCGTGGCGATCGCCTCGCGGGCTTCGTTGGCACCGCGCTCGCGGTTGCCGGCAAAGCCCATATCGAGCTGTGTGTGGAACAGCGTTACAAGCGCCTTGGCGACGTCGCCGTGAAGGTTCATCACCTGCGCGAGGTAGGCGCGGCTCCAGGTCACGCCGATCTGCTTCAGATAGCGCACCAGCGCCCTGAGGATCGCCACATCGTACCAGGCGAGCCCCGCGCCCAGCACCAGCTGGTTGAGCCCGTCGCTTTCGCCCTCGGTCTGCCACACGGCGAGGATCGCGTCCTCGACGAGCGGTGCCCGCGCCGCGAACTCCTCGGGTTTTGCGCCGATGGCGTCGAGCACCATGTCGTGGATAAACACCTGCGCCGTGCCCGCGGGCTCGATCGTATAGGTGCGCTCGTCGATGACGCGGAAGCCGAAATTTTCGAGCATCGGTACGCGGTCGCTCAGCGGAATGGGTTTGCCGCGGTGGTAGACCTTGAGGCCATACGCACCATCGCCGTCGCTGCGCTCCACCAGTTTTAGCGCAAGACTCGTCTCGCCCTCGAGCTTGTCGATGACGCCGATATCGGCGAGCGCCTGCTCGGCGCTGTTGCGCGATTGATAGGCCGGCGAGAACGCCTCGAGCCAGGGCACCATGCCTTCGGTGTCGCGCGCCGCGATCTGCAGCCGGTCGCCGAACGTCAGGATCAGATCGGCGACTTTGGCTTCGAGCTCGTCGCGGC
Source organism: Devosia sp. (assembly GCA_046594305.1). Lineage (GTDB taxonomy): Bacteria > Pseudomonadota > Alphaproteobacteria > Rhizobiales > Devosiaceae > Devosia_A. The sequence goes on from JBKJTB010000368.1 coordinate 51,738, forward strand.
TCGGTCGCGGTGTACGCCCGCCATTGCGTCCGATGATGAAATGGACGCGGACCAGGTCGCCTTCGGGGAAATGCGGGTAGTAGGCGGAGACGCGCCCTTCATAGATCTTCGCGAGATAGTCGCCGATCTCAGCCCGCACCTCGGAGGTGTAGCGGTCACGCGGCACGAACACCATGATCGAGACGAAATTGTCGAAGCGGTCGATGCGCGGCAGCACGCGGACCCGCGGCCGGTCGGCCAGCGCCGCGATCTCCCGCGCGAACTCGAACAGTGTGTCCTGTCCAGCCTGGAACAGTTCGTCGCGTGGATAGGTGTCGAGCGCCGCCATCAATGATTTGCCGGCGTGGCTGGCGGGTTCGCGGCCCGACCGCCGCATCACTTCGCTCACCTTGCGCCGGATCAGCGGCACTTCGGTGTGGGGTGTGGCGAGCGCCGCGGAAGTGAAGAGCCCGACGATCCGCAGTTCGCCCGAAACCTCGCCGCCCTCGCGGTAGAGTTTGACGCCGACATAGTCCATGTAGGCGCGGCGGTGGACGCGAGTGCGGACATTGGCCTTGGTGACCATGATCGGGTCGGGCTCGGCGAGCCAGGCCACGTGCTGGTCGGTCATCTCGACGTAGTCGGTGCCGGCGCGGAGGAAATGGAAGTCCTTGTCCTCGAGAATGCCGATGCCGGAGGTGACGAGCGGCTGCAGGCGCTTCGCCGAACCTTCGCCCTCGAGCCGGTACTCGCGCATGCCGAGGAAGGTGAAATTGTGCTCGGCCAGCCAGGCGAGGAACTCCTTGGCTTCGCCGATGGCGGCGGTCGTCGTCTTGGGCGGGTTGAGCTTCCAGTCCTCGACCACCCGGCGCAGGCGCTCGACCATGGTCCGCCACGAGCGCGTGGCGCGGTAGACCTCGGTCAGCGTGCCGTCGATCTCGGCGAGCACGGCCTTGCGCAGTTTCGGGTCTTCGATCGCCTCGATCTGGACGATCAGCAGGCTCTCGTTGACCGACACGGGCGCCGCATCGTCGAGCAGCCGGTGCGATTCCGGGTCGAGATGCAGCACCGGGTGGCTCATGAACTTGATGACGCCACCCTTGGCGCGGATCGCCGCCAGCACCGAATCGACGATGAACGGCATGTCGGCTGAGAAAATCTCGATCAGTTCGGGATGGCCGGGATGCTCGGACGGAAAATCGAAGATGACGTGGCTTTTGCCCTCGCGCTTGCCGAGCCGCGTATAGGTCTTGCGCAGCAACGACTCGAGCACGTCGGCCGAGGTGCCCTCGAGATCATCCGGATCGGTGGCATTGATCATCGCCAGCATGAAGCGGGCGAAGTTCGGCTCCGTTTCGCGGATTTCGTCGGCGCGGTCTGTAAGGCCGCGTTTGGTGTCGATGATGGCGTCCACTGCCATGGCCCCCTTAACCATGACAAATCAGGCTGATGCCACAGTGCTGTGAACCTCCCCTATTGTCCACTGGCCGGTAAGACCTTCTAAGAAAAGAGGGGGCATAGTCCCCGCGCCATGGACCACAATCCGCGTTCGGACCTGCGGAGCCTCCTCCGTTCCGGTCTCAGCAAGTCGCTGGTGTCGCTCGTCATCAAGGTGGCGACGGCCGGGTTGACCTATGGGATGTACGTCATCCTCTCCCGCGTTATGGGGGTCGTCGAATACGGCTATTTCGCCTTCGGGCTCAGCCTCGCCACCATCCTCGCCATCGGCGCCAATTACGGGCAGCAGACGGCGATCCTCCGCTACTGGCCCGAGGAAATGGTGGCCGGCCGGCCGCAAAAGGCGCTCGAAGCGCTGCGCTCGGGCGGCGCCGTCACCATCATCGCCGGGATCGGCATTTCACTGCTGCTGGCGGGCGCGAGCGCGGTTTCCGGCGGTTTTGGCCTCCCGGTGGGCCACCTTTACGCGGCCGCAACGCTGATCCTGCCGCTGGCGCTGGCCGAATATTGGAGCTCGGCGCTCAGGTCGCAGGGCTCGGTGTGGACCGCGCTCACCCCGCGCGACATCGTCTGGCGCCTCGGCCTGCCGCTGCTGGTCGTGGGGCTCTATTATGCCGGCGTCGGCCTCTCGGGCGCCGCGGCGCTGCTGCTGACCGCGGCCGTGCTCGGCCTGTCGCTCGCGCTGCAATACGTCCTCGCCCGCGCCCGCCGCTACGAGATCGCCGCCGGAACCGCCGGGCTCGGCCCCTATTGGCGCGAGCACGGCACGTCGAGCCGCTCGTTCTTTCTCGGTACGGTGCTCGACAGCGCCGCGCTCAATATCGACATCATCTTCGTCGGCCTGTTGGTGGCGCCAGCCGCCGCCGGCATCTATTTCAACGCCTTCCGCACGGCCGGCCTCCTCACTCTGTTCATGTTCGCCATCACGCTGGTCGTCGCGCCGATGGTGACGCAGCACTATCATGCGGGCGAATTGCGGAAGGCGCAGGCGATCACCGCACTCTGCGCCTGGGCCGGTTTCCTGTTCTCGCTCGCCGTGTTTGCCGGCTTTCTGCTGTTCGGCGAGCAGATCCTCGGCCTCTTCGGCGAGGGCCAGGAGCAGGGCAAGACCATTCTGATCCTGCTCTCGATCGGCCTCCTCTTCGACGCCGCCACCGGCCCGTCGCGGATCGTCCTGATGATGACGGGCCACGAGCGCCAATATGTGCGCATCTTCGGCTCGATCGTCGTCGCCGGCATGCTGGTGCAATTGGCCGTGATCCCGGTCTACGGGCTCCTCGGCGCCGCCATCGTCAACATGACGAGCCGCATCGCCGCGCAACTGGCCATCGCGTGGTTCGCCAACCGCAGGATTGGCCTAGATACGACGCTGTTGGGCGCGTTTCTGGTCAACCGAGTGGCAGACAAGTAACGGGCGTGTATTCTGGTCGGATACTTGGGGGCTGGATATTGAGCAAGATTGTTAGAAATGAGCAGCACAAGCTCAAGGCAAACTTCTACAACGGTGTTGCCGTAGCGGCAGTGGGCATCGGCGGTCTGACGCAGGTGGCAAGTATGGTGCAGTCGGCCTCTTTCGCGCCCGCTGTCCCTTTCTTCGTCGTAATTTGCCTGTCTGCTGCATACATCCTACATATGGTGGGACGGTCCGCCCTCAGGGAGCTTGAAGAATGAGCGATCTCATGTACTGGGCCTCGATGCTGCTTTGGCCAGCCGGCGTCGCGGTGCTGGTGTTGGCCGTGCACCTGTCGACACGTAACGCGAAGTCCCCGACCGATCCTCAAGACATCGAGCGGCGCCACCACACCCCGGCCGAGTAGCCCTACCGGTCCGCTGCCGCGACCGCTGGCACCACGGCCGTCCTCCCCAGCGCCGTGAGCTGATACACCCCCGGCTTCACCCGCTCGAACCAGCCATAGACATTGCTCCGCAGAATCTTGCCGGCGTCGGGCGCCTGCACCTTCATGTCTCGCGGTCGCAATGGTCCGGCGCAGAGGGCCTCGGCGCAGAGCAGCGCCTGCTGGCGATAAGCCGTCATGATCGGCGTTCGCGTGCTGCCGCCCAGCGTCGGGTCGCCACGCCGGCGCTGATGCTCGCGCACCAGCCGCGAGCGGCGCTTGGGGTTGGTGCGCGGCATCGGCGTCACAGCGTTCACGATGACACTGACCGCGCCCGAATCCGCCACGCCGAGCATGCCGATGCCGAGGCGGCGACACAAATCGCGATAGCGCTTGTCGGCCTCGCGGCCCCGGCCGGTGGGCGAAATGCGGGCAGCAATCCAGACTTCGTCGGAGATGGCGGCGCGGTCGATGGCCTGGAGGATCAGTTCGAGGTTGAAGCTCAGCTTCAATTCGCAGATCACCACCACCGGCGGGTCGGACGGGCTCAGCCCGACGAGATCGCAGCCGCCGATTTCGCCCTTCACCTCGTAGCCGGCGGCTTCGATGAAGGCTTTGATCGGCAGATAAAGCGAGGTTTCCATGCGGGCAAGGCTAGCAACAGGCCGGTTAACGGCCGGTGGCGTCGGCCCGCGCCGTTCGGCCTGCTTGACCCGCGCCACCCGCCGGGCTTATGACCCCTTCTCCACAAAACCCCTAGCAAAACGGGACTTTCTGCCAAATGGGCCGCACGCTGTACGACAAAATCTGGGACGATCACCTGGTCGCGAACAACCCGGACGGCACGTCGCTCATTTATATCGACCGCCACCTCGTCCACGAAGTGACCAGCCCACAGGCCTTCGAAGGGCTGCGCATGAACAAGCGCAAGGTCCGGGCGCCCGAGCGCACGCTCGCCGTGGTCGATCACAACGTCCCCACGACAGATCGCTCGCTGCCCAATCCGGACCCGGAAAGCGTCATCCAGATCGCGGCGCTGGCCGAGAATACGCGTGATTTCGGCATCGAATATTACGATGCCTTCGACAAGCGGCAGGGCATCGTCCACATCGTCGGGCCGGAGCAGGGTTTTACGCTCCCCGGCATGACCATCGTCTGCGGTGACTCGCATACCTCGACGCACGGCGCCTTCGGTGCGCTGGCGCATGGCATCGGCACGTCGGAAGTCGAGCACGTGCTCGCGACGCAGACGCTGATCCAGCAGAAGGCCAAGAACATGCTGGTGCGCGTCGACGGCGTGCTGCCGCCGCATGTCACGGCCAAGGACATCATCCTCGCCATCATCGGCGAGATCGGCACGGCCGGCGGCAATGGCCACGTCATCGAGTTCGCGGGCGAAGCCATCCGCGCGCTGTCGATGGAAGGCCGCATGACGGTGTGCAACATGACCATCGAAGGCGGCGCCCGCGCCGGCCTCATCGCGCCTGACGAGAAAACGTTCGAGTACGTCAAGGGTCGCCCGCGCGCGCCAAAAGGCGAAGCATTCGACATGGCGCTCGACTATTGGAAGACGCTCAAATCGGACGAGGACGCGCATTACGACAAGATCGTCGTTCTGGATGCCGCGAAACTGCCGCCGATCGTTTCCTGGGGCTCGTCGCCCGAGGACGTGATCTCGGTCACCGGTGTCGTGCCGAACCCGGACGACATCGCCGACGAGAACAAGCGCACCAGCAAATGGCGCGCGCTCGACTATATGGGCCTGAAGCCGGGCACGCCGATCACCGACATCACCATCGAGCGCGTGTTCCTGGGCTCGTGCACCAATGGCCGCATCGAGGATCTCCGTGCAGCCGCCAAGGTTGTCGCGGGCAAGAAGGTCGCGGCAGGCGTCAATGCCATGGTCGTGCCGGGTTCGGGTCTGGTCAAGGAACAGGCGGAAGCCGAAGGCCTTCACACGATCTTCCTCGACGCGGGCTTTGAATGGCGCGAGCCGGGTTGCTCGATGTGCCTCGCCATGAACGCCGACAAGCTGAAGCCGCAGGAACGCTGCGCCTCGACCAGCAACCGCAATTTCGAGGGCCGCCAGGGTTTTAAGGGCCGCACGCATCTGGTCTCGCCGCAGATGGCGGCAGCGGCGGCAATCGCTGGGCACTTCGTCGATATCCGCGAGTGGGTAGTGACGGACTAGATGAACGAGAAAGAACTCGATCGTGTGCTGGGCGCTGCGCTCAGGAATGACGACGGGTTCCTCTCGTGGATGCTGGGTCGGGCAGGTTTAGATTCGACAGGCGTCAAGCGAGTTCTGCTGAGAGATGATTGGCCGTGGGGAGCCCCCAAGGGCGAACAGAAGATTTTTCGAGAAACAGACATCTTGGTCGTCTGCGAGAATGCTGAAGGGGTAAGACTGGCCCTTCACATAGAAAACAAGGGTCCGCGCACTCTGTTTGGCGTCGATCAGGCCAGCGACTATCCGCGCCGCGCCCGCGCTTGGGCAGGTGTCGAGAAGTGGGGCCGCTATAGCACTTGGAAGTGCGTCCTCGTTGCGCCGAAAGCCTATGCAGCCAAGGCTCCTGAAGAGTGTTCCTACTTCGATGCACATGTGACCTATGAGGAGGTTGCCGAAAGGCTGCCCGAGTTCGTCGCATGAGCGCAAATCAATGGGCGGATCGCACCGCCCCCTCACTCGACGATTTCGAACAAATGGCGGCAGCGGCGTTCGCGTCGCTGCCGTCTGAATTTCGCGAGCTTGCCGGCAATGTGCCGTGCATGGTCTCCGAGTTTCCCGACGACGAGACGATGCGCGAGATGGAACTCGAAACCGAGTTCGACATCCTCGGCCTGTTTCGCGGCGTCGGCCTGCCGCAGGGCGGTGCGACGCCCTTCACCGGGCAACTGCCCAATCAGGTCTGGCTCTATCGCCGGCCCATCCTCGACTACTGGGCCGAGAGCGACGAGGGCGAGACTCTCGGGCAGATCATCACCCACGTCCTCGTCCACGAAATCGGCCACCATTTCGGCTTCTCCGACGACGACATGGAGGAGATCGAAGCGCAGGCGGCGCGCGAGGAGGGCTGATGTCCCAGACCACGCAGGGCACGCTGCTGCTCGACACGCTCGGCATCGCCTACGAGCTGCATCCCTACGAGTACGACCCGGCCGCGCCGCGCATCGGCCTTCACGCCGCGGAGTCGCTCGGCATCGATCCGTCGCAAACCTTCAAGACGCTGATGGCCGAAGTCGACGGCAAACCGGTGTGCGTCGTCGTCCCGTCCGACATCGAAGTCTCGATGAAGAAGCTCGCCGCGACGTTTGGCGGCAAGGCGGCGGCGATGCTGAAGGTGCCCGATGCGGAGCGCCTTACCGGCTACAAGGTCGGCGGCATCGGGCCGTTCGGACAGAAGCGCAACGTGCCGACAGCGCTGGATGAAACCGCTGAGTTGTACGACCGTATTTACATCAATGCCGGGCAGCGCGGGCTGCTACTGTCGATCACGCCGGCAGACGCGATGAAGGCTGCCGAGATGAAGGTCGCCGACCTCGCAGCCTAGCCCTCGCGAGCGAAGCGTTCCGCCCATTCGCGGCTCTGCGCGTCCGCGAGTTTTGCTGTTCGCGGCGCGATGTGCGAAGCGATCGTGGGATCGCGGCCCAATGCGGTCAGCAACCGTGCAAGCGACGCCGCCGGATCGTCCGACAGCTCCTCGTACGTCATCTGCATGGGCGTAATCCGTTCGCGCGTGAACCAGTTGCGCCAGTCGGCCTCATGCGCAGTCGTTTCGGCGATCGACGCACGCAGCGCTGCTGCGTCATACACTGGTGCCCGGTACTCGCCGCCCTGCTCGCGGACGCTGCCGTCGGCGTCGCGGTGCCAGAGGCCGGATTGCTCAGCCTTGATCCGCGAGATGGCCTGCGCGACCTTGTCCTTGCGTTCGATGGACAGATAGAGCGGCGTTCCGAATGCCGCAGCGATGCGTCCAGCGTCGGTGGTCTCGGTGGGGAACATTGCGGACAGTTTCGCGCTGATTTCTGGTAGCGATGGCCACATCACGCGCATGCTGAACAGGTCCGTGCTCCCGCTGCCTTCGGCGATGATGGCCTCGAGGTAGCGTTGCTCGAAGTCGGTGCCTTCGGCAACGCCCAGCCGTCCAGCGAAGTGCGCAACAGACTCGCGGCGATAGAACGCGTTTGGCATGCCTGTGACGCCGGTTTCCGCCAGCAGATCGCACAGCAGCGTCGTGCCGCTGCGCGGTGTTGCGCAGATAATGAGCGCACCGTAGCCCAACTCAGGCAGCCAGCGACGTGTCCGCCGCGACGCCCAGCATCAGGTTCAAATTCTGCACCGCAGCGCCGGATGCGCCCTTGCCGAGATTGTCATACACCGCGATCAGCACCGCCTGGGCGCGCTCGTCATTGGCGAACACGTGGAGCCGCATGCGGTTGGTGTTGTTGTAGATCTCGGGGTTGAGCTCGGGCAGGCGCTCGGCCTCGACATAGGGCGCGACCTCGACGAAGCCACCTTCGATCGCTGCATAGTGGTCGGCGATGGCTTCGTGCAATTGCTTGCCTGATGGGATCGTCGCCGCCATCGAGAGCTGCAGCGGCACCATGGTGATCATGCCCTGCGCGAAATTGCCGACAACAGGCGTGAACAGCGGCAGGCTGTCGAGCTTGGCGTACGTCTTCAGCTCGGGCAGATGCTTGTGCTTGAAGCCGAGGCCATAGGGCATGAACTCGTTGGCGTCTTCGCCCGCGCCTTCATAGTCTGATATCATCGACTTGCCGCCGCCGGTGTAACCGGAGATGCCGTTCACCGTCACCGGATAGTCCGCCGGGATCAGCCCGGCTTCGATCACCGGCCGTAGATGCGCGATGGCGCCCTGCGGCCAGCAGCCGGGGTTGCCGACGCGCTTGCTCGCAGCGATTTTTGCCGACTGGCCCTTGTCCATCTCGGCAAAGCCATAGGCCCAGCCGTCGGCGACGCGGTGTGCAGTCGAGGCGTCGATCACTTTGGTGGTGTCGTTCTCGATCAGCGACACGCTCTCCTTGGCCGCATCGTCGGGCAGGCAGAGGATCGCGACGTCGGCGAGGTTGAGGAGGCGCTTGCGCTCGGCAAGATCCTTGCGCTTGTCCTGGGCGATCGAAATCACCTCGAGATCGCGCCGCCCGGCCAGCCGGTCGCGGATCTGAAGGCCGGTCGTGCCCGCCTCGCCATCGATGAAAATCTTCGCGACCATGATCGTCTCCCACCTAAGGGGTTGAATGCGTCGCGACATATAGGGTTTCATGGCTCAAATCAAAAGGGAGGGCTCAATGACCCCGCACAATCACGCCAAACCGGACGATTACGCCGAAGCTGTCCTCCTGCCCGGCGATCCGCTGCGCGCCAAATGGGTCGCCGAGACCTTCCTCAAGGACGCGAAACTGGTCAATTCGGTGCGCAATTGCCTCGGCTACACCGGCACCTGGAACGGCAAGCGCGTCTCGGTGCAGGCGACCGGCATGGGCCAGCCGTCGCTGTCGATCTATGTGCATGAGCTGATCAATGTGTACGGCCTCAAGACGCTGATCCGCATCGGCACCTGCGGCGGGCTCAATGCGAAGGTGAAGGTGCGCGACCTGATCATCGCGCAGGCCGCCTCGACGGACTCGACCATCGTCAAGGACGGGTTCGGCGCCTTCAACTTCTCGCCCATCGCCGATTACGGCCTGCTGCGCGCTGCCGCCGACAAGGCAGAAGAGAAGGGCATGCGCTACCATGTGGGCAACATGCTGAGCTCGGACATCTTCTACCATGTCGAGCCGGGCATGGCGGGCTATGGGCGCCTGCCCAGCCACGGCGTCATCGGCGTCGAGATGGAGTCGGCCGCGCTCTATACGCTCGCCGCCCGCTTCGATGTGAAGGCACTGACCGTCTGCACCATGACCGACTGCCTCATCACGGGGGACGAGATCAGCGCCGAGGATCGCCAGACCTCGCTCAAGGATATGGTGTCGCTGGCGCTCGACGTCGCCGTGCAATGAGCGTCCTCGACAAGCTCGCCTCGGCGCTCGAGCGCAACGACGAGCGGCCCAATGTCGAGCTGGCCGAGGCGCTGGTTGCAAAACCCGACAGGAAGGCGATCGCGGCTCTTGCGGACGCGCTGAGCAGCGGCACCGTGGCGGTGCAGAACGACGCCATCAAGGTGCTCTACGAGATCGGCGAACGTGCACCGGAGCTGGTCGCCCCGCATGGCGAGGCGTTTTTCGCGCTGCTCGGATCAAAGAACAATCGCAATGTCTGGGGCGCCATGTCGGCCATCGACACGATCGCTGTGGTCAAGGCGAAGGAGGTGGCGGCTCACCTCAAGGCCATCCTCGCCGCCGCCGACAAGGGCTCCGTCATCGCCAAGGACAAGGCGATGTCGATGCTGGCCAAACTCGCGCAGGCCGGCGAGCCGAAAGCCATGCCGGCGCTGCTCGACCGGCTGGCGGACGCGGCGCCGAACCAGTTCCCGATGTACGTGGAGATCGCGGCGACCGCCGTGACGCCGGCGCACAAGGCGCGGCTGACGGCCATCCTGGAGGCTCGCCTCAAGACCATCGACGTCTCGGCGAAGCGGGCGCGAGTGGAAAAGGTGCTGAAGAAGCTGCAGGCCCTGGCTAGGGACGGCCGGAAAGCTTAGCCCGCAAGCCGGCGAAATCGACGAGGCGGAGCAGGGGCCGGCGCTTCTTCTCAAACAGCGAGAAGGCCTTGTCGAAGTTCTTTGTCGCCTTCCGCCAGCGCTGGTTCAACTTCCCCTGGCGGCGCGCGCGCAGGCGGTTCTTGAGAGCGCGCAACGGATTGCGCGGCCGCATGATGATGCCGCAACCATAATCGGCGTCGAAGGTAAGATAGTCGATCGCCGGGTTGCCGAGGCAGAAGTCGATGAAGCTCTTGTAGGTCACGCCGCACCAATCGCCGCCATGGAGGTCCGGAGCGGCGGTCTCCCGGTCGGGCGGGTTGCAGTCGTGAATGACGATGACGCCGCCCGGCTCGAGCAGGGAGTAGGCAGCTTCAAGATCGCGCCTGGCGCACTCATAGGTATGGTGGGCGTCCACGAAGATCAGATCGAACGTCAAGCCGCGCTGCCGGATTTCGCCAAGCGGGGCAGCGATGTCATCGGTCTCGGACCGGAAATCGATCGGCAGTTCGTCGCGGGCGGGAGACGCCCCCATCCGATAGACCAGCCGCATGCAGGTTTTGAACGAGAGGTCGCGAGCCTCCTGGTACTTGCCGCCCGTGGTCGTGGTGGTGATCTCGAGATAGCGCGTCAGCCCAAGTGAAGCGGAGAGGATCCCCATCAACTGGACCTTGTTCCAATGCTCGAGCATTTCAAACCTTTGGTTTTTCAACGCACTGGGTAGCCGGTTCGGCCGGATCGCGCCAGCCGCGCCATCGAGCCGCCTCACCGACCCGTAACCTTATCGCCGTTTTCCCGCCGCGATTGTTCCGTTAACGTTCCGGCCACGGGCCCGCTGGCCCACGGGGACACGCCACATGTTGCGTACAAACAATGCCGCGCGCATCCAGCAGACGCTTGTTGGCGTCGAGACGATGACGCGTTTTGCGCTGGCGGTGCTGGCGCTGGCATCCGGCGTTTACACCTATCTGGGCGTTCGCGGCCTGCTCGATGGCTCGGCGACCTTCGTGTTCTTTGCGGCGATCATCTATTCGGCCGCCGTCTCGGTCGCGATCTACGCGTTCTGGACGTTTATGCTGCGCTTCGTGCCCATCGTCACGTCGGGGGCGCAGCGGGCCGGGCTGTTCCTCACCATGGCGGTGGGGTGTTTCATGATCATGGCGATGTCGGCCTGGCTCAACGCCGCGGCGCTCGCCGGCTCCGCCGCGCTCGAGCAGCATCTGGCGGTGACGCTTCAGGGCTATGTGCAGGATCTCGACGATGCGCACGGCAACGCGCTCGCCGCGCAGTCGCTGCTGCCCGACGTGCAGCGCGCCGCCGAGCGCTTCGGCCGCCTCGCCGACGACGAGCGCAGTTCCGGCGCGCTCACCGGCACGACCGGCTCGGGCTCGGTGGTGCAGCTTCTGACGCAGATGTCGGCGCAGATGACCGAACTGGCCGGGACCATCACCAATTCGCGCGGTGAGGTGCAGGCGCTGTTCGATCAAGGGTCGACCCACCTCGGCAAGATGCGCGAGCTGGTTTCGGGTGCCGGCGAAGTCGCTCCGCGCGCCGACGCGTTCGCGGCCGAAGTGGTGCAGCTCAACGGCATCATCGCCTCGCTGCAGGAAACCGGCGTCGCCCCGTCGGTGAAGCGGGCCGCAGCGGACCTGTCGGTCGGCTTCATCGCCCCGGTCGCCGATGGCGGCTCCACCGATCTGGTGTCGCGGCAGGATACGGTGATGGGCACGGTGCGCGACTCCGTGGCCGCGCAGTCCGCCGCGCTCACCCAGGCCGCCGACGAAATCTTGAACGAACCCAAGGTCGAGCCGACGCGGTTTGTCCCGTTATCCTCGGCTGAGGCGGTGCTGCGCTATTGGAGCGACTTCATCCCCAGCTGGGCCGGGGCCATCTCGATCGATCTCTTGCCGGTGGTGCTCGTCCTCGTCCTGATGATCGCCCATGACGCGATGCGGCGGGAAACCGCCGGAATCGACGAAGCCGAGTCGATGACCGCCGGCGAATTGCTCCGTGCCATGGACCTTTATCGCCAGCTCTCGGGCAAGCCGCTCGTCGGGGCCAGCGGGCCCCTACCTGGCGAGGTGGCGGCCAGCGAGGTTGTTGCTGCGGCCGAGCCAACCGGTCCACCTGTCGAGGAGGCCAAGCCCGGTGCGGCGCCCAGCCCGCCAACTGCGGTCGTGTCCGCGGGCACCGACGCCACCGTCACGTCGCTCGACGTCTCACGCAAGCGGCCCTGATGGCGACCGTCGCCCGCCGCTTGATCAACTGGGCCGCGGCCTTCGAGGACGGCGCGATCATCCGCGCCGCCTTCTTCGGCCTGCTGTCGGCCACGGCGGTGATCCTTTATCTCGACTACACCGAACTCAGCGCCAACACCCCCGACGCGCTGCCGGCGCAACTGGCGCCGATCCTGCCGTCCTTCGATCCCGGTGCCCCCGGCGGTGCTCCGGGTCCCGACGTCTCCACGCCGATGGACATCTTGCGCCAGCCGCTCGAGATCAAGCTCGGCAGTGGCGGCCAATTGACCGTCACCGGCACCATCATGCCGGGCTCGGCGGCCACCTTCACGGAACAGGTCGCGGCCTTCGCCGAGTACATCAAGACCGTGGCGCTTGATTCCCCCGGCGGCTCGGTGGTCGACGCGCTCGAGATCGGCCGGCTGATCCGCGAGAAAGGCTTTGCCACGTCGGTCGCCGCAGGGTCGCTTTGCGCCTCGTCCTGCCCGCTGGTGTTTGCCGGCGGCAAAGAACGGCTCGCGGCCCCGGGTGCCGCGCTCGCCGTCCACCAGACCTACGCCGCCGCCCCGAGCGATTCGACGATGGCCTCGCGGCTTGCCGCCGCCGGCAATGCCATGAGCGACGCGCAGACCATGACCGCCGAGATATCGCGCTATCTCATCGGCATGGGCGTCGATCCGGAGGTCTGGCTGCGGGCGCTCGAAACGCCCCCCGACCGGCTCAGCTACCTTTCCCCGGACGATCTGATCCGCCTCAAACTCGCCACGCGACTCAGCCAGTAGCTCGACTGCGGCGGGCCTCCGCTTTTGCTTCGAATGCGCGGCAATATGTCAGCGGAACGAAAGGCCGGTCCCGTAGTTCTCACGCGTAGGAGCCTTGGGAGGGAAGCCTATGACTCACGACCATACATTGACGCGCCATCGCGACATCCAGGCCTGGGTGGCAGAGCGGCGTGGACTGCCTGCCCTGGTGCGGGCGCCCAACAGTTTCGGCGAAATGCGGGCGCGTCTGTCGCTGCGGTTCGAGCGGCCGGCGCGTCCGGTCGGCATGCCGGCGACCGATCAGGGCGCAGGCCCGGTTTCATGGTCGGCGTGGCTCGCCGAACTCGACCGGCAACAGCTTGCGCTGCGTGTTTCCGAAGCCGGTGACATCGAGTACGAATTGGTCGACCGTAAAACTCTCAACTGATCCGCCGTTTCCGGCTAATCTGATGGCCCGGTCGCCGGGCCATTTTGTTTTGGAGCGTCCCATGTCCCGCATTCTGAGAACTGCCGAAGACATCCGCCAATGGGCCGAAGCCCGCGGCGGCCAGCCCGCCTGGTCCGAACTGCCCTCGGGCACGCGCTCGCAGATTACACTCAGGATCGTCTTCGACCAGTATCTGCTCAATTCCGGCGAAGCCCAGGACACCGACCGCCCCGGCGGCCTTGACCTCGTCGGCTGGGACGAATGGCTGGCCGAACTCAACAAGCAGAAGCTGGTCCTGCAGGTCGGCGACAAGGTCGACGGCAGCCTCGACAACGATTTCGAGTACGTGCCGGAGTAGGGGCCCAACCGCCCTGCCGCGCGCGCAGTCGGGATTCCTCTCCCGCTTCTTGCGGGGGAGGGCGGACCACGCGTAGCGTGGTGGAGGGGGCGGCCACAAACTCGAAGTTGATGCGTGCACCGATCCAGACGCAAAACCGTGCTAAAGTCCTGAGGCGCAGCCTGAGCCAGCCCGAGCGTACGCTGTGGGCCATGCTTCGCGGCAATCAGCAAGGTCTGCATTTCCGCCGCCAGCATGCTGCCGGCCAGTACATTCTCGATTTCTACTGCGCAAGCGCCCGCCTGTGCGTCGAGATCGACGGGCCGTCACATGAGGATCGCGCCGTCCATGATCAGCGGCGGACCGACTGGCTCGCGAACAAGGCATCCGCGTAATCCGCTTCTCCGTTGACGAGGTGGAAACCCGGTCCGCCGCGGTCCTCGCCACCATCAAGACTGCGGCCGCCCCCTCCACCGGCTGACGCCGGTCCGCCCTCCCCCGCTGCGCGGGAGAGGATTCCCGACTGCAATCATCGCGTTCAGGAACCAAAAGTTTCGCCCGGAGACGCCTGAGAATCCTGGCCTCTCCGAGCTTATTTCTCCCACTTATCCACGTCCCCCAAGAGCGGGTGTATGCTGCCCTCAGTTCATCGCACGGACGTTAGTCGACGCGAACGACGCGATGGACCAGCGGGTGGGGAGGCTTCGCGGCTTCCCTGGGCCGTGCGGTGGAGCGCTGGTAACCCCAGCCCGATCGCGCACGTGATCCTGAAATCCCGCGCCCCGAGGCGCTTGCGTCTCACATACTAAAACATCGAGGCGTACGCGCCTCGGGGCTCCGTCCACTTCCCAGCAAAGGCAATCGCCGCGCTGAAACCGGGTCACCGGACGCCTCAACTTGTCCGCGCCCTTGATTTCCCGGTCTCGACACGTCATTACGCCCGCCTGAAAGGGGTTACAGATCATGGATAAATTCACGCAACTCACCGGAGTCGCCGCGCCGCTGCCGATCATCAATATCGACACCGACATGATCATCCCCAAGCAGTACCTCAAGACGATCAAGCGCACGGGTCTGGGCTCGGCGCTGTTCTCCGAGATGCGCTACAATGACGACGGCTCGGAGAATCCCGATTTCGTCCTCAACAAGCCGGCCTACCGCAAGGCGACGATCATCGTCGCCGGCGACAATTTCGGCTGGGGCTCGTCGCGCGAGCATGCGCCGTGGGCGCTGCTCGATTTCGGCGTGCGCTGCGTCATCTCGACCAGCTTTGCCGACATCTTCTACAACAACTGCTTCAAGAACGGCATTCTGCCCCTCATCGTCACACCCGAACAATTGAAGCTCCTGATGGACGATGCCGAGCGCGGCTCCAACGCCACCATCTCGGTCGACCTCGAGGCCCAGACCATCAAGGGGCCCGATGGCGGCACGCTGCATTTCGACATCGATCCGTCGCGCAAGCAGACGCTGCTCGAAGGGCTCGACGACATCGCCGCGACGATGAAGGAAGGCGCCGAGATTTCCGCCTTCGAGAACAAGGTCGCGACGCAGAGGCCGTGGATCTGATGGTCAAGCGGATTTCGACCGGCTCTCCGTTCGAGGCCAAGATCGGCTACTCGCGCGCCATCGTCGACCAGGACATGGTCTATGTCTCGGGCACGACCGGCTACGACTACACGACCATGACCATGCCGGAGGACGCCGGCAAGCAGGCGCGCAATGCCATCGCCACCATCGCCAAGGCGTTGGCCGAGGCCGGCGCCTCGCTCGCCGATGTCGTGCGCGTCCGCTACTACCTCGTCGACATGAGCGTTTATGATGCTGTCGTCGCCGCGGCCGGTGAGGCCTTCGGCACCGTGCGTCCCGCCGCGACGATGGTTATCGCCGGGCTCACCACGCCCGAAATGAAGATCGAGATCGAAGTCACGGCCCGCATCGGCGCCGGCCGCTCGTAAGAGAACAGAACAATGTCCCACAAACTCCTCCTCCTGCCCGGCGACGGCATCGGCGTCGAAGTGATGCGCGAAGTTGAAAAGCTCGTCGCCTGGCTCAATGCCGAGCAGAAAGCCGAGTTCACGACGGAGACCGGTCTCGTCGGCGGGTCGGCTTTCGACGCGCATGGCGAGGCGATCTCGGACGCGGATATGCAGAAGGCGCTGGCCGCCGATGCCGTGATCTTCGGCGCCGTGGGCGGACCCAAATGGGACAACGTGCCCTACGACAAGCGCCCGGAAGCCGGGCTGCTGCGCCTGCGCAAGGACCTCAAGCTCTTCGCCAACCTCCGCCCCGCCATCTGCTACCCGGCGCTGGCCGATGCCTCATCGCTGAAGAAGGAGCTGATCGAGGGCCTCGATATCCTCATCGTGCGCGAGCTCACCGGCGGCATCTACTTCGGCAAGCGGCAGACACGCGTGGTCGATGGCCACACTGTCGGCCACGATGTAGTGCCGCAGGCGCGTATTGCCAGCGATGAAGAGCTCTACAGCGATTTCGAGATCGCCCGCATCGCCCGCACCGCGTTCGAGGCGGCGCGCCTGCGCGGTAAAAGACTGTGCTCGGTGGACAAGGCCAACGTGCTCGAGTCCAGCCAGCTCTGGCGCGAAGTGGTGTGTGAAGTCGCACGCAATTACCCGGATGTCGCCTTGAGTCATCTCTATGTCGACAACGCCGCCATGCAGCTGGTGCGCGCGCCCAAGCAGTTTGATGTGATCGTCACCAGCAATCTGTTCGGCGACATCCTCAGCGACATCGCCGCCCAGCTCACCGGCTCGATCGGCATGCTGCCGAGTGCGTCGATGAACGAGAAAGGGCAGGGGCTTTATGAGCCGATCCATGGCAGCGCGCCAGATATTGCCGGCAAGGGCGTTGCCAATCCGCTCGCCACTATCCTCAGTCTCGCCATGCTGCTGCGCTACTCGCTCAAGCGTGGTGACCTCGCCAACAAGATTGAAGCGGCCGTGCAGAAGGTATTGGCCAGCGGCCTGCGTACCGGCGACATTGCTGCCGCAGGCGAGGTGAGGGTCGGGACCGAGGCGATGGGCGATGCCGTTGCTGCCGCGCTGTGAAATCATGCAACTGATCGAAGTCACCGACGGCCAGGGACGAGTCATCGCCCCCGACTGGCTGGCCCGCGCCGAGGCTGCGCACCGCCAGCTGCGGCCGCAGCTGCCGAGCGATTACGCGGTGAAGATGCAGCGCGTATTCGCCCAGGGTGGCCGCATGGTGCTGGCGGCCGAGGACGATAGCGTGCTGGGCCTCGCCGTCTGGCGCTGCTATGAAAACACCCACCAGGGTTTGCAGATTTATATCGATGATCTGATCACCGACGAGACGCGCCGCTCACAGGGCGTGGGCCATGCGCTGATCGAATGGCTGAGTCATCGTGCCCGGACACTGCAGGTGCGGGCATTGACGCTCGACTCGGGCACCCAGCGCCTCAAGGCCCACCGCTTTTACCTGCGCGAACGTTTCGACATCACTTCTTTTCACTTCAACAAGACACTGGACGTATCCCCATGAGCCGCAAGTTTGATATCGCTG
>JBKJTB010000421.1:0-12460 GCA_046594305.1 Devosia sp.
TATTTCTCCAACTTATCCACGTCCCCCTTGGCCCGTGTTATTATCCCCCTGTCGTCACCAACGACCGCGCGTACTGACGAGGTGCGGGTGGCGATGATGGGAGGGCTGCGGTCGCGCAGCCTGGGGTTCCTCGCGGGACTGCCGTGGCAGACATGACCACGGCGCTCACCGCTGGTGCCCGACACACCCATCGCGGATGAGCGCAGGGCGTCTCGCTCTGCAAACACTTCTCGGAGGCGTCCTGCGCTCTCCGTCCGTGGCCCAGTCGTGGCCACCGAAGACCACACCCCGAGGCCGCGAGGCTGCCGGTAGCTTTGTTGTGCCGGGAAGAAAAGTGGCCGATCCGAAGTGGGTGCCGAAGAGGCCTCACAGCAGCTTCGGATCGGCCGCCCTACGGACTTCAGGAGTTGCGGCGGACCTGAGGTGAACCGTAGGGGTTTGGGTGGGATGAGAACGCCTCATCTCGTTGCCCGCACCCTTACCGCGTCCCGCCGGAGTTTCAACAAATGCCGACCGCGTTAGTAAAATGGTAACCTTACCAACATGGCTTTAGATTCAAATGCTTACGACTTCACGCCGCGTCGAAGACGACCCGGTTCCGGCCTTCGCGCTTGGCCCGATAGAGCGCCACGTCGGCGCGCTTGAGGATCATTTCTGGCGTATCGGACTGGCGCTCGTTGAGCGCCACGCCCACCGAGCAGGTGACCGTCAGCGGCCGCAGTTCCGGCGTGTCGAAGCCGCGTTCCGCCACCGCCATCCGCACGCGCTCGGCAACCCCCTGCGCCTGCCGGTAGTCGGTGTCGGGCATCAGCACCACGAACTCCTCGCCGCCGAACCGGCAGGCGAGATCGACGCCACGGATGTTGCGGCGCAGCCGCTGCGAGAATTCCTTGAGCACCGCGTCGCCGATGTCGTGGCCGTGGTTGTCGTTGACCGATTTGAAGAAATCCATGTCGATGAGCATCACCGCCATGTCCCGCTCCTGCTCCCGCGCCTTTTCCAGCATCAGCGACAGATGCCGGTCGAAGTAGCGGCGGTTGTAGAGCCCGGTCAGCTCGTCGGTAACGGCCAGCGCCAGCGTCTGCGTCACGCTCTGGCGCAGCTCCGCGGCATAACGATGCCGCCTGATCTGCGTCCGCACCCGTGCCGCCAGTTCATTGCGCTCGACCGGCCGCATGATGAAATCGTTGACCCCGAGGTCCAGTCCGCGAACCACGCGCGGCCGGTCGGTGTCCTCGGCGATGAGGAGGATCGGCAAGCCACGCGTCTGCTCGAGCGTCCGCATTTGCGAGCACACCCGCAGCGGGTCGAAGTCGCCCAGCGCCATACTGACGATCGCCAGCTCGTACTCGCCGGTCGAGACCCGCATCACCGCGTCCGCCGGGTCGCTCAGCACGTCGACATTGTGCGTCGTGAGATACCCCACGAGCCGGTCGGCGCTGCGCTGGTCATTGTCCACCAGCAGGATGCGCCCGCCTTCGGAGTTGGCGGCATCCATGGCGCGCATCGCGTCCTCGATGGCGATTTCCTGGCCGGTCTGCGCCCGGGCCCGAAGCTCGTCGGTCAGCGTCTTGAGCCGCACCAGGCTTTTGACGCGCGCCATGAGTTGCACGTCGTCGACCGGCTTGGTCAGGAAGTCGTCTGCACCGGCACGCAGCCCGCGCACTCGGTCCGAAGGCTGGTCGAGCGCCGTGATCATGACCACCGGCACGTGGGCCGTCCGCGCATCGGCCTTGAGACGCTCGCAGACCTCGAACCCGTCCATCTCAGGCATCATCACATCGAGGAGGATAATGTCGATCTGGCCCTCGACCATGATGTCGAGGGCGCGCTGGCCGGACGAAGCGGTGGTGACGTCGAAATACTCAGCCGTAAGGCGAGCCTCGAGCAATCTGACATTCGTGGGAATGTCGTCAACGATCAGCACGCGAGCTGTCAAAGACCGGCCGCCCCTTCGACGCAGAACTACCCAGGAGGTACGGGGTCAGCGACCCCTAATTGGCTGGCCCAATATAGCGGGCAATCGTTTCCAAAAAGTGTGGCACCGAGATGGGTTTGGAGATGTAACCCTCGCAGCCGCCCTGCAAAATCCGTTCCTCGTCGCCCTTCATGGCGAACGCCGTCACGGCAATGACCGGAATCGACTGCAGATCGTCGTCTTCCTTCAGCCATTTGGTGACGACCAGCCCTGAAACTTCCGGCAGCTGGATGTCCATCAGAATCAAATCCGGATGGTGCGCCCGGGCGAGGCCGATGGCTTCCATGCCGTTGCGAGTCTGGATGATCGAATAGCCGCGCGATTCCAGCAGATCGTTGAAGAGCTTCATGTTGAGCTCGTTGTCTTCGACGATCATCACTGTCTTGGGCATAGAATCCGGCACAACGCTGATGGGCCTGTGTTCTGCCCTACGCCTCGGGTAACATCAATCGCTTACGAAACACGTAATGGATACCTGCGATTGGCCCTCAAGGAGCTGCAGCCGAGCCTCGAAGAGCTCGCCGATATCTGCCTCACCCATCTTGCGCAGGATCCGGAGCAACTGGTTGATTTCATGAACATTGCGGGCCTGAGCCCCGATGGCCTCCGCGCCGTCCTCGGCAAGAAATCGTTCGCCCTCGGCCTGCTCGACTACGTCGTCAAGAACGAGCCGCTGCTGGTCGCGATCAGCCAGTCCAGCTCCGTCAAGCCCGAGACGATCATGCGCGTCTGGGCCAAGCACAACCCCGCCGGCTGAGTCGTGGCCGCGCTGGACATCCTCTGCCGAAGCTGCGGATGGACTGCGCAAGCGTCGGATCGCCCTGCCCGCTGCCCGCGCTGCGGCTCGCCGCGGCTGATCGGCCACGACGAACTGTTCGCGCTCAGCATCGCCCATGTCGACTGCGACGCCTTCTATGCCTCGATCGAAAAGCGCGACGACCTGAGCTTGCTAAACCGGCCGCTCATCATCGGCGGCGGCCACCGTGGCGTCGTCTCGACCTGCTGCTACATCGCCCGGCAATCGGGCGTCCGCTCCGCCATGCCCATGTTCACGGCACTGAAACTCTGCCCGGACGCGGTGGTCATTCCGCCCAACATGGCCAAGTACGTGTCGGCCAGCCGCGACATCCGCACGATCATGGATCGCCTCACCCCGCTGGTGGAGCCGCTGTCGATCGACGAAGCTTTCCTCGATCTCACCGGCACGCAGGCGCTGCACAAGGCGTCGCCGGCGGAGGTGCTGTCGCGGTTCGCACGAGAGGTCGAAGAGCAGGTCGGCGTCACCCTCTCGATCGGGCTCAGCCACAACAAGTTCCTGGCGAAAACCGCCTCGGACCTCGACAAACCACGTGGCTTTGCGGTGATCGGCAAGGCCGAGACGCTCGCGTTCCTCGCCGACTAGCCGGTCAGCCTCATCTACGGCGTCGGTAAGGTGTTCGCAGAGAGCCTGCGCAAGGACGGCTACGAAACCATCGGTCAGTTGCAGCGCGCGGCGCCCGAGGACCTGATGAAGCGCTACGGCGAAGGCGGCGCCCGGCTGGCCCGCCTGTCGCGCGGCGAGGATTCGCGGGCCGTGTCACCGGACGGCGAGATGAAGACCATTTCGGCCGAGACCACTTTCAATTCTGACCTCTCCGGCTACGACGAGCTATCGACCGAACTGCTGGCCCTGTCCGAGCGGCTCTCCGAGCGCGTCAAGGCCAAGGCGATCGTCGGCGACACAGTGACCCTGAAGCTCAAATCGGCGGGTTTCCGCTTGCGCACACGGGCGCGCCAATTGATGATGCCGACGCAACTGGCCAGCGTCGTGTTCGAGGCCGGCGCGCAATTGCTGGCCCGGGAAATCGATGGGACTGCCTTCCGTCTCATCGGCATTGGCCTGTCCGGGCTGAGCGAAGCCGAGGGCGTTGATCCGGTCGATCTGATCGAACCGGAGATCGCGCGGAAGGCAGCGGCTGAACGCGCCATGGATAGCGTTCGTACGCGCTTTGGACGCGACGCGGTCATACGCGGCAAGCTATATGGGCGGCGAAAGTCACGGCCAAGTGACGCCGAAATCGAAGAAGGTAAGACGAAATGAGCACCCCGATCGAGAAACTGCGAGAGTATGGCTACGAGCTGCCGCGTCCCACCCCGCCGGTCGCGAGCTACGTTCCCGTCGTGCGTTCGGGCAACCTCCTGTTTGTCAGCGGCCAGATCTCGTCGAACGCACAGGGCGTCGTCGAGGGCCGCCTCGGCGAAACGATGAACGTCGTCCAGGGCGGCAATGCCGCCGAACTCGCAGCGGTCAAAATCCTCAGCGAAATCGTCTATTCGGGCGGCGTTGATCTTGGGGCCATCAAGCGCGTGCTCAAGCTGACGGTACTCGTCGCATCGACACCGGAATTCACCGAGCAGCACCTCGTCGCCAACGGCGCATCGAACCTGATCGTCGGCGTGCTCGGCGACAAGGGCAAGCACGCCCGTGCCGCTTTCGGCGTTGCGGCTCTGCCGCTCGGCGCGGCGGTCGAGGTCGAGGCCATCGTCGAAGTCGAATGACACGGCTATTCGATCGCCCGATCGCGCACCGGGGATTGCACGATCGCGCCAAGGGCATCATCGAGAATTCACGCTCTGCGTTCGAAGCCGCGATCGCACATGGCTATGCGATCGAATGCGACGTGCAGTTGTCGAGCGACGGGGTGCCCTTCATCTTCCACGACGACACATTTGAGCGGCTGACAACCGCCGGCGGCCGGTCCGATGCGAGGCCCATCGCCGAAGTGCAGGCACTGGTGCTGACCGACAGCGCCACAGCCGAAAGACCACAGCGTTTCACCGAATTTCTCGAACAGATCGCGAGCCGGACGCAGCTTCAGATCGAGCTCAAGCAGCAGTCGGACGAGGCTCGCACCGTGAAGCTGGCAGCTGAAGTCGCCGCAGCACTGCGGGGCTATCAGGGACGCTACGCGCTCGAGTCCTTCGATCCGCGCCTCGTCGCCGCGCTCCGCGATGCCGGCGTGACGGCGCCGATCGGCATCATCACTTATGCCTACGACGAACCCACCTGGGATAACCACATCACCGGCTGGCGCAAATTCGTGCTCCGGCATCTGCTGCACTGGCCATGGACGCGGTTCGACTTCATCTCATGCCGCAATTTAAGCCTATATCTGCCAGTGGTCCGCTTCCTCCACGCCAGGGGCATGGAAGTGACGTCCTGGACCATCACCTCCGAGCAAGCGGCGCGAGCGGCGCTGCGCGCCTCGGACCAGATCGTCTTCGAAGGGTTCCTCCCCTAATTGGCCGATGACCTCACAGCAGAGGTCGTCGACGCAACATCGAAGATCGATGCTGCTGCGTGGAACGCACTCGTCGCCGCGACGGATTCTCATGCCAATCCCTTTCTCGACCATGCGTTCTTTCTGGCGCTGGAGGAATCGGGGTCCGCGACCCGGCGGACCGGCTGGACGCCGCGCCACGTGCTGCTCAAGCGAGAAGGTGCGATCGTCGGCCTGCTGCCGATGTTCGAGAAGACGCACTCGCAGGGCGAGTACGTCTTCGACCACGGCTGGGCTAACGCATTTGAGCAGGCTGGCGGACGATACTACCCCAAGCTGCAATGCGCCGTGCCGTTCACGCCGGTGACCGCGCCGAAGCTGCTGACGACTGGCGAGGCCGGCCTCGACCGAACGCTCCTGACGGCCGCTTCGAACTACGCCGAGGGACGCGACATCTCCTCGGTCCACGCGACCTTCGTGTCAGAGGTCGAGGCTCAAGTGGCCGAAGCCGCCGGATGGCTACGGCGAGCCGACACGCAGTACCACTGGCACAATGCGGGCTTCGGCTCCTTCGACGAATACCTCGAAACGATGTCCTCGCGGCACCGCAAGGTCACGCGGCGCGAACGGCGCGATGCGCTCGAAGGGCTCGAGGTCAAATGGCTGACGGGAAGCGAGTTGACCGAGGGCGTGTGGGACGCATTTTTCGGCTTCTACGAGGATACCGGCAACCGGAAATGGGGTCGCCCATACCTCAATAGGAAGTTCTTCTCCCTGCTGTCCCGGGCGATGGCCGATAAGATCGTGCTGATGTTCGCCTATGATGGCGGCACGCCTGTGGCGGGGACGCTGAACATGCTGGGGAGGGACACCCTTTACGGCCGCTATTGGGGCGCCGTCCGCGAGATCCCGTTTCTCCATTTCGAGCTCTGCTACTATCAGGCGATCGACTACGCGATTGCGCACAAGCTGGCGACCGTCGAAGCCGGTGCGCAGGGTGAGCACAAGCTGGCGCGGGGTTATGCGCCGGCGACGACCCACTCGGTGCACTGGATCGGGCATCCGGGACTGCGGGATGCCGTGGCGCGGTTTGTGCGTCAGGAGCGCGCGGCGGTCGCTCGGGAGCAAGAGGCGCTCAATGACCTGACCCCGTTCAAGCATGGCTAGCGGCCGCCGGGGCGGACGTCGGTGTGCTCGTGGGTCGCCGGCTTGCCGGCAAAGGTCACCCAGAAGAAGTTAAGGGTGTAGGTGAGGCCGGTGCGGAACACACCCTCCTCCGCCAGACGGCGTCCGGAAGTCTGCATCTTCAGCCGATGCGTGAACTTGACGTTGCCCACCTTGCTCAAGCGAACCGCGACGTCGGTATCCTCGCCGTAGAACTTGATGTCGCGGTTGAAGCCACCGGCCTTGGTCCACGCGTCACGCTTGAAGACGAAATTGCCGCCCTGAACCACCGAGCCGACGCGCAGCAAATAGCGGTTGATCCAGTAGATCAGGGTGGTGAGGCCGTAGAACATGCCCACCAGAAACCGCTGCCGGAGATTGAGGTCGTAGTACACATATGGCCCGCTGAGGCAGACCAGTTTTGGGTCCTTCTCGAACTCCGCGAACACTTTGTCGAGCCAGCCCGGCGGAACAATCGTATCGCCGTCGATATTGGCGACCAGTTCGGCCGTGGTGGCCTTGAAGCCGCCGTCACGAGCCGAAACGAGGCCTTTTTGCGTCTCGTCGACAACGCGAGCGCCGGCGTACGACGCGGCGATCTCGCGCGTCCGGTCGGTCGAGTTGTTGTTGACCACCACCACGTCGCAGTCGCGGCCGCTGCGCTTGACCTCGGCGAGCACGGATTCGACGCATTTGCCGATCAGGGCTTCCTCGTTGTAAGCCGGGATCACGAACGCTAGCTTCATCTGGGGCCTTCTGCCGCTGTTGTGCACGAGCGGATAGACCAGATAGCGGGCACGGGCAACCGGCCCTGCCCGGCTCCCCGCAGGATTGGATCAGGATGGATTGGGTCTGGAACACGCTGAGGACGTTGATCGCCTGGATTTTCCAGGGCGCGATCGTGTTCGTCGTGTCGACCCTGCTGTTCGATGCCCTGCACTGGCTGCTGCACCGCTGGGGCCGCTCGAAAAGCCGGCTGCTCCGGACCTTCTCGCGCTGGCACTGGGTCCACCACCGGTTTTTGGACCGCAAGATGCGCGTCCATCCGGAGTTGGTGTGGAAAAACCTGATCTACCACGTGATGCCCGAGTACCTGACATCGCTGGCCGGCACGCTGATCTTCCTGTTCGTCTTCCCGTGGCCGCCGGTCGCGGCGGTGGCCGCCCTTCGGACCTGGATGCTGGTCCAGACCATCATCGAAGAGGGTATGGATTTCAACCACATGAACATGGACCGCGTCAGCGGCCAGCAGGGGTTGCTGTGGGTGAACCAGAGTTACCACGCGATGCACCACATCCACCCCAACAGCTTCTTCTCGTCGTTCGCCAATGTCTTCGATCTGGTGTTCGGGACCGCGACGCAGATCAGCGGACGGCGGTTCCTCGTCACCGGAGCAGGCGGGGCGTTCGGTGGGGCGATCAAGGCGCGGATCGAGCGGCTGGGCGGGATCGTCGAGACGGCGAAGCACGGCATCGACTTTTCCGCCGGCGAGTATGGCCGGATGCGCGAAAAGCTCGAGCGCGCCGATGTGCTGATCCTGTCGCATGGCGCAAAATCCGAGGGCGCCTGGGACGCCAATCACCGGACGTTTGTCGATCTCATCGACCTGTTCATCGCTGCCGGGCGTGGCCGGCTAACACCTCCCGAAGTCTGGGCGCTGGGATCGGAGGCGGAGTTCCATGGCGACATGGGGATGGCCGAGCTGAAGGACTATGCCGGCTCCAAGCGCGCCTTTGCGCAGCAGGCACTCGGCTACTACTGCTCCGGCGACGTGCTCTATCGCCACATCGTCCCCTCCTCGTTCACTTCGGCGATGGGGCCGGGACCGATGTCGGCGGATACCGCGGCGGGGATTGCGCTGTTCCTGATCCGCAGGGGTTTCCACTACGTGCCGGTGACGCTGACGAGCCTCGCATTCTGGAACTATTTTCGCTTCATTCGCCAGAAGCCGGCGGTCAACGCGCTTGCAGTTGACTCCGTGCCCGAGAGGTAGTTTTTCGAGCCCGATGGCCCATATACGGGCTGCGGCACCGACCCTGATCGATATGACCACGCGCAACGCCATCGCAAACGACGGCACACAGCGATGACCAAAACCATCGTAACGTCGGTCCTGGGCACGCACGGCGACGTCCAGCCGCATGTGGCGCTGGGCATTGCGCTCAAGAAGCGCGGCTTCCGGCCGATCATTTGCACCACCGACGATTTCGAGGGTTTTGTCACCTCGCACGGGATCGAGTTCCGTGGGCTGGGCAGCGATATGCGCGAATTGCTGAAACGCACGCAGCTCGACGATGCCGCGGCGATGCGGCTCCTGCTCTACGCCCCGAGCCTGCTGCGCGAGGGGCAGCGGATGCTGAAGGAAGCCGCCAAGCGCACCTGGGAGGCGGCGCAGGGGGCGGACGCGCTGATCTTTGCCAGCACCACCACCTTCTGCATCGACATGGCGGAGGCGCTGCATGTGCCGGCCATGATGGTGGCGTTCCAGCCGCTCAACCCGACGACGGAGTTCCCGTACTTCCAGTACGAGGTGAACCCGCTGAGCCCTTTGATGTACCGGTTCAACCGCGAGCCGTTCGGCGAAGTGCCCGGCATCGATCCGGTGGTCAACAAGCTGAGCTATCTGGTGCAGCGTGGGCACCAGATGTTTTACGACCTGCCGCGCGACCGACTGCGGCGGCGGATGTTCGGGCTCAAGACGCGCAACCGCGGCGGCTTCATGCGCAATGGCCGGGGCGAGCCGCTGACGGTGCTGCACGCCTATTCGCCCACCGTTTCCCCCGCACCGGGCGATTGGACTGGGAACAACGTCATCACCGGCTTCTGGCGGCTCGACGAGGACTCCAGTTGGAGCCCCTCCCCCGAGTTCGCGGAGTTCCTGAGCAAAGGCGATACCCCCATCTACCTTGGCTTCGGCTCGATGCCCTGGGGCGCCCAGCGCAACACCGAGATCATCACCAAGGCGATCGCCCAATGGGGCGGACGGGCAGTGATCGGCAAAGGCTGGGGCGGCGTTCAGGCGGAGCATCTCCCCGAGACCATCCACGTGATCGATCGCGCGCCGCACACCGAACTGTTCAAGCATGTGCGGGCTGTGGTCCACCACGGTGGCGCAGGGACGACGCAGACCGGGCTCGAAGCGGGCAAGCCGACCTTTGCGGTGCCGCAGTTCTTCGACCAGCCCTATTGGGGCAGACTGATCTATGAGCTCGGCTGCGGGCCGCCGCCGGTGCGGATCAAGAAGCTGACGCCGCAGATCCTGGCGACAGCACTCGACGATCTGTCGAACACGCCGTCCTATGCGAAATCGGCCGAGGCGATTGCCGACAAGATGCGGCTCGAAGACGGCACCAACCGCGCCGTCGACGTGATCGAGGAGACGATCGCGGAATATGGCAGCAGCGGTGCCATCGATCATGACGACGCCCAACTGCTTGGAGCCAATCCGTGACGAGCTACGACCCGGCCAACATCTTCGGCAAGATTTTGCGCGGGGAGATCCCGAGCATAAAAGTGTTCGAGGATGAGACCATCCTCGTGATGATGGACATCTTCCCGCAGTCGAGGGGCCACACGCTGGTGATCCCCAAGGCTGCGTCGCGCAATCTGCTCGATGCGGACCCGGCGGCGCTGTCGGCGGCCGTCGCCTCTCTGCCTCGATTGGCGCGAGCGGTGAAGGCGGCAACGGGCGCGGATGGCATCCGGCTGATGCAGTTCAACGAGGCGCCGGCGGGGCAGACGGTGTTTCACCTGCACTTCCATCTGATCCCGATGTACGAGGGGATCGAGCTTGGCCGGCATGGTGGGAGTAAGGCCGACGATGCTGAATTGAGGGAGCTGGCGGCCGGCATTGCGGCGCAGCTCGAGTAAGCGATGACGCCGGCTCGCGCCCTCACCGCGGGACTGATCTTGACCTCGACGGCTGGGTTCGTGGACGCCATCGGGTTCATCACGCTTGGTGGCTACTACACCTCGTTCATGAGCGGGAATACCACGCAGCTCGGAGCTGACCTGGCGGCCGGCAATTGGACGATTGCGGCACTGCCGGCCGGGCTGGTGGCGCTGTTTTTCGCCGGCAGCGTCGCGGGATCGCTCATCGCTCAATCGAGCCGGCGATGGGGAGCGGCGATAACGCTTGCTCTCGTCGTGCTCGGCATCGGGTTGACCCTGCTGCTGCGGGCTGCCGGCGTTGGGCTAGTCTGGGCGATGCTGCCGCTCGCCTTTGCGGCGGGAACGCAGAATGCAGTGCTGCAGCCAATTGGAGCCGCACGCCTCGGAGCGACTTTTGTCACGGGGACGCTCTTCGCCGCGGGTCAGGATCTGGCGCGAGCCATGGCCGGACAAGCGCCGCCGCTGCGGTGGCTGCAACATTTGACGGTCTGGGGCTCGCTCTGCCTCGGTGCGCTGCTCGGGGCACTCGCGTTCGGGCACTGGCAGGCCGATGCTTTGCTGATCCCGGCCGCGGTGTATTTTGGCGCGATGATCTGGTTCGTCGCGATCGGGCCGAAGGGGTAGCTTCGTTGTGCTCTGTCCGAGCGATCCCAAGAGGGCTCGTTCGGCCAACCGCCGTGTGTGTGGGCGTGCTGAAGCCTCCATCGGTCATGAACCTCCGGTTTCGGGGGAAGTGGACGGAGCCCCGAGGCGCGTACGCCTCGATGTTTAATTGTAATAGAGACGCACTCGCCTCGGGGCGCGGGATTTCAGGATCACATGCGCGATCGGGCTGGGGTTACCAGCGCGCCACCGCACGGCCCAGGGGAGGCGCGAACCGTCCCCCACCCGCTTGTTCCACCGCATCGTTCGCGTCGACCCCGTCCACGCGATGGAACTGAGGGGACTATAGCACAGCTCGAAAGTACCGTTGATAAGTCGGAGAAATAACGCTGGAGTCGCCAGGATTCTCAGGCGTCTCCGGGCGAAACTTTTGGTTTCAATATCGCCGTCGGCGGCTATCCGCCAACGGCCTTCTTCACCATCGCCGCGAGCTTCTTTTCTTCCGCGTCGCCGAGCTTGGTGACCGCAAACGAAGTCACCCACATATTGCCGTCGTCGAGTTTCGCGGACTCGTTGAAACCGAAGCTGGCGTAGCGCGCCTTGAACTTCACTGCGGGCGTGAAGAAGCATACCGCCTTGCCATTGTCGTCGGCCCAGGCCGGCATGCCGTACCAGGTCTTCGGCTTGAGGCTGGGCGCGACAGTCGTCACGATCTTATGGATGGTCTGGGCGAGACCCTTGTCCGGCTGCGGCATCGCGTCGATGGCGGCCAGCAGGTCGTCGAGGCCATTGGCCTTGCCCTTCTTGGCTTCCTTGGCGGCGGCCCGCATCGCCTCCTTTTCGGCAGCGCTGAAGGTTTCGGTCGCCTTGGCTTTTTTGGCGGGAGCTTTTGTCGTCTTGGTGGTGGCCATATCGAGGTCCTCCTTCGTGAGTGTGTTACTGATCCATCCGCTTGAGCAGGTCTTCAAGATCGTCGAGGCGGCTTTCCCAAAATCCGGCCATCTCGCGCGTCCAGTCGACGAGCGGGCTCAAGGCGCCGAGCTGCGCGCTATAGTGCGTCTGCCGTCCCTGATGTCGGTCGCGCACGAGCCCGGCCTGCTTGAGCAGACCCAGATGCTTCGACACGACGGGCTGCGAAACGCCGGCCTTCTCGGTGAGAGCGGTGACCGTCTTCTCGCCCTCGCGGCACAGGCGTTCGAAAATAGCGCGCCGCGTGGGGTCGGCGAGCGTCTTGAAGAGCTGCTCTTGACTCATTCATAGCTGTACAGCTATACATAACCCATAGCCATCCGGATATGAGTTGTGCGATGCCGAACACTCAGGACCAGCTCTTCAAGACGCTCGCCGACCCGACGCGGCGCGCTATTTTCGAGCGGCTGTGCCGCGAGGGCGAGAAGACCGTTGGGGCGATCACCGAGAAGGCCGGCGTTTCGCAGCCGGTGGTCTCCAAGCACCTCGGGGTGCTGAAGCAGGCGGGCCTGGTCCGCGACCGGCATCAGGGACGGCAGACGCATTACAGCGCCCAGCTCGGCGCCCTCAGCCCGCTCGTCGACTGGACGCGCGA
>JBKJTB010000440.1:0-21835 GCA_046594305.1 Devosia sp.
TAGATGATGTGACGGATATCGTTGACGCGACCGGGATTGGGCGGACGCCCCGCCTCGAGCCAGGCCTCGCGACTCTTGCCGCCCTTCCAGGCGCGGGTGGTGAAGCCCAGGATCTCGACCTTGACGCCGCAGCGCTCGAGGGTGCGCGCGAGGATATCGCCGCAGATCGCCGCGATGGTGATCGGGCGGCCGCGCATCGAGCCGGAATTGTCGATCAGCAGCGTCACCACGGTGTCGCGGAAATCGGTGTCGCGCTCGACCTTGAACGAGAGCGCCTGCAGCGGATCGGTGACCACGCGGGTCAGCCGCGAGGTGTCGAGCAGGCCTTCTTCGAGGTCAAACTCCCAGCTGCGCGACTGCTGCGCCATCAGCCGGCGCTGCAGCTTGTTGGCAAGCCGCGCCACGGCGCCAGCGAGGTTCTCGAGTTGTTTGTCGAGCAGCGCGCGGAGCTGGTCGAGCTCCTCGGGCGGGCAGAGCTCGGAGGCTTTGACGATCTCGTCGAACTTCTGGGTGAAGATCTTGTAGTTGAATTGGTTGGTGAATTCCTTGGCATTGGCGCCGGGCGGCGGCAGCGGGGCTTCGTCGCCGGCCTCGCCGGGGGCGTCGTCCTCGCTCTCGGTGAAATCGCTGTCCGAGCCCTCGGTCTCGCCGGTCTCGTCGCTGTCGCCCGGAGTCTGATCCTCCTGGGCCTCCGAATCCTCGCTCTCGCCTTCGCCCTGCTCAGGCGACTTGTCGCTGTCCTCGCCGGGCTGCGGCTCCTGGTCGTCGCCATTGTCCTCGGTGTCGCCGTCGGCGTCGTCGAGGTCGCCTTCGGGCACGAGGTTGAGGTCGCGCAGCAGCATCTTGGCCGCGCGCGCGAACAGGTCCTGATCCTCGAAGCGGGAGAGGAGGGTGGTCAGCGACAACCCAGCCTTCTGCTCGATCTCTTTTTTCCAGAGCTCAACGATGGCGTTGCCCGAGGGCGGGATGGCGACGCCGGCGAGCTTTTCCCGCAGCATCAGGCCCAGCACTTCGGCGAGTGGAGCGTCGTCCTTGTTGGAGACTTCAGCGAGGTTCGAGCGGAACAGCCGGTCGTCGAGCATCTCGTAGATGTTGCCCGACATGCCAGGCATCCGCATCACACCCAGCGCCTCGACGCGGGCCTGCTCCAGCGCGTCGAAGGCGGCGCGGGCCTCGGGCTCGGCCGGGGCGCGCTTGCGGTGGACGTCGGGGTCATGGCTCGCGAGGCGCATGGCCATGGCGTCGCCCTGGCCGCGGGCGGTGGCGACGTCGCGGCGCGTCGGCAGCCGCGGCAGATTGGCGAGCCGCGCCTTGTCGGCGGTGAGCAGCGGGCGGTCGGCCGAGAAGCTGACCTCGAGCTCCGGCTTGCCGGCGATAGCGCGCACCGCGGCACCCATGGCGCTTTTGAACGCGGCCGTGGTGTCGGGTTTGTTCGGCTTTCCCCGGGGTGCCTGCGCCATCGGCCTAGGCGGTGATCGCCAGATTGGCCGCCGATTCCGGCAGGTCCTCGCCGAAGACGCGCTGGTAGAACTCGGCGACCACGGGGCGCTCGAGTTCGTCGCACTTGTTGAGGAAGGTCAGCCGGAAGGCAAAGCCGATGTCGCCGAAGATCTGGGCATTCTCGGCCCAGGTGATGACGGTGCGCGGGCTCATCACGGTCGAGAGGTCGCCGTTGATGAAGGCCGAGCGGGTGAGATCGGCGAGCCGCACCATGTTGGCGACGGTCTTCTTGCCCTTGTCGGACGTGGCATAGGACTTCGCCTTGGCGAGCACGATGCCGACTTCCTTGTCGTGCGGCAGATAGTTGAGGGTGACGACGATCGACCAGCGGTCCATCTGGCCCTGATTGATCTGCTGCGTGCCGTGGTAGAGGCCCGACGTATCGCCCAGACCGATCGTGTTGGTGGTCGAGAACAGGCGGAACGCCGGGTGCGGGGTGATCACGCGGTTCTGGTCGAGCAGCGTCAGCCGGCCCGAGGATTCGAGCACGCGCTGGATCACGAACATCACGTCGGGGCGGCCGGCGTCGTATTCGTCGAACACCAGCGCAATATTGTTCTGCACCGCCCAGGGCAAAATGCCGTCGCGGAATTCGGTGATCTGCTTGCCGTCCTTGAGCACGATCGCGTCCTTGCCGACGAGATCGATACGCGAGACGTGGGCGTCGAGGTTGACGCGGACCAGCGGCCAGTTGAGGCGCGCCGCGACCTGCTCGATATGGGTGGATTTGCCGGTGCCGTGATAGCCCTGCACCATGACGCGGCGGTTGAAGGCGAAGCCGGCGAGGATCGCGAGCGTGGTGTTGCGGTCGAACAGATAGTCGACATCGACCGGGGGCACATGCGGATCGGCTTCCGCATAGCCCAGCACCTTCATGTCGCTGTCGATGCCGAACGTCTCGCGGACCGAAAATTCCTTGGTCGGCAGGTTGGTGTAATCAGCCATTTTCTGGGACTCTAGAGGAGTTTAGGGCGGCCTCGGCTGCCCTCAAGGATCGGGGCTCTATAGCAGCATCGTTTCCGTGAGGGTAGGGGCGGTGTCGACGCGTCGTGCCGGCCTCTGGAAGCCCGGGAAATGGGCAGGATTTGGTCCCCCGCGAAAAATCTCCAATCGGGTTGTCGATTCCCATCATCTGCCGCTCGTCGTGAGGGTGAGACGCGAATGATCGCTGGTCTCGCCAACCGGACGGAGATTTGAAATGTCCCTCTCGACGCTCTTCGACGCGACCGATGTAGACGCTCGCCCCATCGCCACAAACCCCGTCGCTGCCACCTTCGCCACCGCTGCCCGTGCGGTTGCCACGTGGCGCGCCGAACGGGCCCGCCATCTGGCGCTCACCGACCTGCTCGGCATGGAGCCGCACCGGCTGCGTGACCTCGGGATCGATGCCTATGATGTGCAGCAGGCGCTGCAGCACGGGCACTCGAACCGCACTTGAGCCCTCAATCGAATGCCAGCGAAATGAGGCGCCCACCGCCACATTGTGGCGTCTATCACTACCCGCCTGAGTGTTGGAGGCGGGCATGGGCGACGACACGGGCATCAAGCTCGGGATTGTGCGTGGCATCAGTTATGGCCTGTTCGGGCCGGCGGGCAGCTTCATGCCGCAGTTGCGCGGGCTCGGCGCGAAAGTGGCGCGCGTTTATCTCACCTGGCACCAGATCGAGCCCGATCCGGGCACCTATGACTGGAGCGCGGTCGATGCGCTCCTCGCGCAGTGCGAACCGCGCGACCAGCTCTGGGTCACCGTTGTCACCGCCTCGCGCTGGGCGACACGACAGGCGACCGACTTCCTTCCCGCTTCGCCGCCGCTTGACCTCGCGGCCTACCAGTTGTTCCTCGGCGCCCTCGTCTCGCGGCTGCGCGGCAAGGCCGCCTATTGGCAGTGCAACAACGAGCCGTCGAACGCCGGCCTTTGGTCCGGATCGGCGGCGGACTATGCCGAGCTCGCCACTGTCTTCGCGCGCACGGTGCGCAATGCCGATCCCGACGCGCAGATCGTCCTCGGCGGCTGCGGCTTTGACGTCCTCGGCTCCAATCCCGGCAGCCCGCAGCGCAGCTTCTTCGACGAGGTGCTGGCGGGCGTCGGCGACGCCTTCGATCTCTTCGATGTCCACCTCTACGACGCGCCGCAGTTGATCCCCGTCCACATCGAGGACGTGCGCACCATGATGCGGGCGCACGGCACCGAACGGCCGGTGGTCGTGGGCGAGTATGGCGGCCCGACCCTGCTCGGCTTCCCAGAACTCGATGCTGTCCTTCAGGGCATCATGGCCGAAGCCTTCGCAGGTGGCGCCCCCTCGCTCGACAGGCCCGACCTTGCCGCCGCAGACGAGACGCCCGACCGCCGAGCCATGCGCGCGCTCTACGCGAGAATGGCCGAGCTGCCCCCGACGCTGCAGATGTTCATGCAGGGCTGTCCGCCGTCGCTCGAAGCCAGGCGCCATCGCATCGCCTGCCGCGAGATCGTGACGCGCAACCTCCTCGCGATGGCGAGTGGGGTGAAGCTGACGCTCGCCTGGAACCTCGCGCCTGAAGTGCCGAACTACCGCGATCCGTTCAACCTGATGGGGTTCCTGAGCGACAAGCTAGCCTTGCTGACCTACCAGCACGACGAGCTTGCCCGGCGCGAACCCGCCGCCGAAACTTTTGCGCGCTTTGCCGGCCTGCTCGAGGGCGCGACCGCGGTGCGCCGGGTCGAGACGGATCTGGGTATCGTCGCGATGGAAGTCACGCGCCCGGGTGGTTCACTCTACGTGTTCTGGGCCGAGGCCGATCCGCTCACCGGCGAGGACGAACCGCCCAAGCTGATCGAATGGCCGTGGACGGCCGAAACCGCCCATGTTTCCGACGTCTTCGGCATCTCGCGGGACGCAACGGCCACCAGTGGGCTGCTCAGCCTCGGGGTGTCCGTCACGCCGTTGTTTGTCTGGGCGTGATCAGCGCCGCGTCGCTATCCAGATTGTGTGGCGCGCGCCTTTGCGGCCACGGCGCTCGCGGACGCCGATTTCCTCGACCCGAAAACCGGTGTCGCCCAGCCGTCGGGTGAATTTCGCATCCGGATGCGCCGACCACACCGCGAGCACGCCGCCCGGTTTTAGCGCGGCGTGCGCCTTGGCCAGCCCCGCAAGGCTGTAGAGCCGGTCGTTGCCGTCGCGGCTCAGCCCTTCGGGTCCATTGTCCACATCGAGCAGGATCGCGTCGATCTCGCCCTTGCGCGCGGCGATGACGCGGCCGACATCGGCCACCTCGATGTTCACCCGGCTGTCGTCGAGGCAGCCGTCGAAAATATGCGCCAGCGGTCCCCGCGCCCAGGCGACGATTTCGGGTACAATTTCGACGACCGTGATGCGCACGTCGGCCGGCATCGCCGTCAGCGCCGCGCGCAGGGTGAACCCCATGCCCAGCCCGCCGATCAGCACCTGTGGATGTGGGCGACCGGCAATGCGGGTCCAGCTCAGCGTCGCGAGGTCTTCTTCCGAGCCGCTCATGCGGCTGTTCATCAAGGGATTGGTGCCCGCCATGATGACGAACTCGTCGCCGCGCTGCATCAGCCGCAGCGGCGCACTCTCACCGGGGACCGTCGCCGTGCCGAGCAGTGTCCATGGGCGCATGCCGAGACCTTCGGGGGTCAGGCGCCCACGAAGCCCTTTTGCTTGAGGTGTGAGTACGCAGCGATGATCGCCCGCAGGCGATCTTCCGAGCTCTTGTCGCCGCCATTGGCGTCGGGGTGGTGGATCTTCACCAGCGCCTTATAGGCGCGCTTGATCTCGTCCGACTTGGCGCCGACCTTGAAGCCCAGCGTCTCGAAGGCGCGCCGGTCGTTCTCGTGCATCTTGATGGTGCGCTCGGGCGCCGGCCCGCGGGCATTGTGACGCGCGTACTTGGCCCACACGTGCAACGGATCGGCGAAGCGCTTGGCTGCCGCCGCGTCGCGCTTGGGCATGCGCGGGCCGCTCTGGGCGCCGGGCTTGGTGCCCAGACCCCAGCTCGGCCGGCCGTCGGTCTGCGCGGTCGTATAGAGGTGCTTCTCGCGGTCGGACTCGGTCATGTCGGCAAAGAAGTTGAACGCCGTGTTGTAGTGGCGGACATGCTCGAGGCAGAAATGGTGATACTCGCCCTCGAAGCGATGCCCCTTGGGTGCCTTGTAGATGCCGGGCTGGTCGCAGCCTTCCCAGGCACAGTCGGGAACTGTGGCCTTGGGCTCCGGGGCATGGTTGCGCGGAGAAATGCGGATCCGGTCGAAAAGCTTGGAATCGATAGTCATCAGTCCTAGTTACGCTACGAAATCTAACGAGGCCGAAAGAGGGCTACCCTTATGCATGTTCGCGATGCGATTGTCGCAAAACTTTCGGCGAAATTCTCGCCGACCCACCTTGAAGTGATCGACGAGTCATCCCGACATCAAGGGCACGCCGGGTCGCGCCCCGATGGCGAGAGTCATTTCCGGGTGCGCATCGCGTCGACGCAGTTGACCGGCACCCGCGTCGCACAGCACCGCGCCATCATGGAGACGCTCGATGCCGAGATCAAAGGCGGCGTCCACGCCCTCGCCATCGAAGTGATATCCCCCGGTTCTCCACAGGGCTGAACGCGCGGCGTTGCGTCGCTTATGTAGAGCGCCGCGCAGAAGACTCAAGTTTGCGGCCAATGCGTGGCCGCTGACTATGTCGTGACGGTACTTCGCGAAATCGGCGGGCCGTGCGGCAACCTTACCGTTTGATGGCGGAACTCGGGCCGGGAGACGGCGCGGCGCCCCACTCCCGGCGAAATGTCGCCCCCCTCGCTGCCTAGCAGTCATCCTGCAGACAGCTTTCAGGAGGGCGCAATGAAGATGTCTTTGCAGCGGGCGATGCTGCTCGCCATGTGTATTTCGGGGGTGCCGTACGTGGCTCACGCTGCGGACAGCACGCTGGTGCTGGTGATGGGTGGCGAAGCCTATGACGGGCCGCCGAGATTTGAAGTCGATTTCGCCGGCAAGGTGCTGGGCGAGGGCACGGTCGCCGCGGCGATCGATACGGCGGCAGCGGGCCGCTTCGCCGACCAGAAGGACAAGATCCCCTACGTGCAGACATTCAGTTTCACTGTTCCGGAGGCGGCGTTCCGGCCCGATGGGCCGGTGACCATCAAATTCCTCAACGAGGCCTATGGCGGCGAGGGCTCCGAGCGCGACCGCAATCTGTTCCTCGCCTCCGTCAGCCTCAATGGCCGGGCCATCACGGCATCGGGGCTGTCGACGCAATCGGACCGCAAGCCCGTCGCCAACGAGATGCTGGGCGAGTTCCTGGTGATCCCCGACGGCACCAAGAACGCCGTTTCAGAGGCGCCCGATGGCGGCTGGCCGCTGCCGCTCGATGCTGGCCAACCGGTGGCCGCCCCGGTGGTGGCCGAAAGCGCTCCCGCGGCAGCGCCGTCCGCCGAGCCGACAACGGAACCCGAGCCGATCGAGACGGCCGCGCTCGATCCGGAGCCCGAGGGCGCGCATTGCGACCTCGACGAGAAATACAACGTCATCGGCTTCAACTCGAACTCCAACGAGTTGACGACGCGGCTGGTCGAACGGCTGGATCAGATCGCGGCCGACATCGGCCAGCGGCAGTGCAACGTCACGGTCACCGGCTATTCGAGCAAGCAGGGCTCGATCGCCGCCAATGCGCTGTTCGCCGTCGAGCGGGCGCAGAACTCGCTGCAATATCTGCAGCAGAAGGGCGTCAAATTCGTCAAAGCCAGCGCCGCGGGCGTCGGCGCCACCGACGAATTCGGCCCCGATTTCGCCTCCAACCGGCGGGTGGTGATCACGGTCACGCCTTAGCCGACCCCAAGAACCTTGCCATTCCCTCCCTCTCGCCAGGGAGGGATGGACGGGCCGTCTGGCCCGTCCTCCGGCGTCGCTTCGTCCCCGCAAAGGATGGAGCCCAGTGGTTAGTCTGTAGTCAAAACTGGATCCCGGCCGGAGGCAATTTCCGCAACTTTTCGCGGCGCCGGGGTGACGCCGGAAATTTTCGGGCCCGCAGTTCGCAAAGGACTGCGGGCTCCGTCCTGTTCAGGGATCGAAGGTGTAGGTCAGTTCGAAGCGGATGCCTGCCTTGCCAGCCATCGACAGCAGCGAGTCGATGCTGAACAAGTCGAGCTTGCTGCGCAACAGATTGGAGATCCGTGGTTGCGTGACGCCCAGTTGTTTTGCAGCCTCTTTCTGAGTCCAGCCCATCTGCACGATGCGTTTCTCGATGGCGATCGCCAAGTCAGAGAGCATTCTCATGCGCTCGCGCCGAACAGGGTCCATCTCAACGGCGTCCCATGCGCTCTTGTATGGGCCATCAAGAGCGAGCGGTTCCTCTGACAAGCTGCTTGTAGCGGCGAGTCGCAAGGTCGAGGTCCGAACGGGCGGTCTTTTGGGACTTCTTTTCGAAACAATGGAGGACGTAGATCGCGTCCTTGAGCTTGGCGATGTAGATGACACGGAATGCTCCTGATGCATCATGAATGCGGATTTCGTTGACGCCAGTGCCGACCGTCTTCATCGGCTTCCAGTCGAGCGGTTCGAGGCCCTCCTGAAGACGGCGAAGCTGTACAAGAGCTTCTTCCTGCGCCTTCGTGGGAAGGCCTCTAGGTCTCGCCTCGAGCGCGAAACGAAAGTAAGGGTGCGCGGCTCGACCATTCGCTTTCTATACAAGTATTTGTATACTCAAATCGCCTTAAGTCAACCCTTGCGCATCTCCTCCAGATACGCCCGCACCGCTGCCGGATCGACGTTCTTCTCGATGAAACTCTGCCCAATGCCGCGGGTGAGAATGAAGGTCAGGGCGCCGCGGACGACCTTCTTGTCCTGCGCGATCGCGTCCATCAGGAAATCGGTGTTTGGCAGTTCGCCCGGAATGTCGCTGAGCTTGGTGGGAAGCCCCGACCGCTTCAGGTGGGCTTCGACGCGGCCCTTGTCTTGGCTCGCGGCCAGTCCGAGCTTGGCCGAGAATCCATGCGCCAGCACCATGCCGATGCTGACCCCCTCGCCATGCAGCAGCCGGTCGGAGTAGCCCGTGGCCGACTCCAGCGCGTGGCCGAACGTGTGGCCGAGATTGAGCAGGGCACGGACGCCGGTTTCCTTCTCGTCGGCGAGCACGAAGCGCGTCTTCGCCTCGCACGCGCGGGCGATGGCTTCGGCGCGGGCCGGACCGCCGGCGAAGATTTCGGGCTGGTTCGCTTCGAGCCAGAAGAAGAAGCCTTCGTCGTCGATCAGCCCGTACTTCACTACCTCCGCATAGCCGGATGCGAACTGCCGTGGCGGCAGCGTCGCGAGCGCGCCGATATCGGCGAGCACCAGCTTGGGCTGATGAAACGCCCCGATCAAATTCTTGCCGTGCGGCGAGTTGATGCCGGTCTTGCCGCCGACGGACGAATCCACCTGCGCCAATAGCGAGGTCGGGATCTGCACGAAATCCATGCCGCGCCGCGCAATCGCGGCCGCGAACCCCGCGAGATCGCCGATCACGCCACCGCCCAGCGCCAGCACGATATCGCCGCGTTCGAGCCGCGCTTCGAGCAAGCCCTCGACCACCTCATTGAGCCGCGCGATCGATTTCGTCGCTTCGCCATTGGGCACCACGACCGTCGCGTGCTTCGCCCCGGCCCTGTCGAGCGATCGCGTCAGTCGCGGCAATTGCGCAATGGCCACTTCGCTGTCGGTGACGATGCCGAAGCGGCGGCCGGGGAACATCGCGGTTAAACGCTCGCCGGCGCCCTCCAGCAAATTCTCGCCGATCAGAATATCGTAGGCGCGGTCGCCGAGCGGGACGTGGACGCGGGTCGGCTCGGTCATTGCGGTTCCTTCAAATGCGCCAGCAGCGCCTCGATCACTTCGCCGGCCACCTGGTCCTGCGGCACGTCCTTGCTGACCACCGTCACATCGGCTTCGGCGTAGGTCGGGTAGCGCTTGTCGATCAGATCCATCAGCGTCTGGCGCGGATTGGCGGTCTTGAGCAGTGGCCGGTTGGAGCGGCGTTGCACTCGGGCGAACAGCAGCTCGAAATCCGCCTTGATCCACACCGACACCGCGGTTTGCTTCACCAGCCCGCGCGTCTCGTTATTCATGAAGGCGCCGCCACCGGTCCCCAGCACCAGATCGACATCCTTCAGCAGCCGGGCGATCACCCGCACTTCGCCGGCGCGAAAGTCGGCCTCGCCATGCGCGGCGAAAATGTCCTCGATGGTCATGCCCGCGGCCTTCTCCACCTCCTCGTCGCTGTCGACGAAATGGCGGCCGAGCCGCGTCGCGAGGCGGCGCCCCACAGTGGTCTTGCCGGCGCCCATCATGCCGACAAGCACGATCGGCCGGCCGCCCAAGAGGGCCGCCAGCTCGTCACGGTGCACGTCTTTCTGTGGTGCCGCGGCGTTCATATGGCGGGGTCCCCAGGCTCGCGGCGGTTGAAGCGTTAGGGGAGGGTAAAGTCAATGCTGCTATCAAGCCGCCACGCCACGCCCTTGATCATGCCACGAAATGGCGGGACAAGGTCCGGTAACCTTGGGGACCCGATGCCGACCCTGATCCGCCTCTTCCTGGTGCTTGTCGTGCTGGCCGGTCTCGGCTTTGCCGGCATGTTCGCGCTCACCGTGATGGTCGATCCGGGCGAGAAGGACATCACTATCAAGATTCCGGCCCGCGAACTGGTCCCGGCGGATGGCAGCTCCGACATTATCGACGTCAACGATCTGCCGGCCCCGGTCAACGTCGCCCCGCGCCCCAGTTCCGAGATCCCATCGGCCGAGGCTGACAACTCGGAAGTCGAGACGGTCCAGGTTCCCGGCGCGGAATGAGCGGGCTCCACCTCGTCGAGGCCTTCCTCGAAATGATGAGCGCCGAACGCGGCGCCGCCCGCAACACAATTGACGCCTACCGCCGCGACCTCAGCGACTATGCCGGGTTCCTCGCTGGCAAAGGCAAGTCGCCGCAGACCGCCGAGCGCGGCGAGATCGTGG
Source organism: Devosia sp. (assembly GCA_046594305.1). Lineage (GTDB taxonomy): Bacteria > Pseudomonadota > Alphaproteobacteria > Rhizobiales > Devosiaceae > Devosia_A. The sequence continues at coordinate 10,471 of JBKJTB010000440.1, forward strand.
CCTATCTGGGGTTCCTCGACGCGCAGGGGCTTGCCGCGTCCTCCGCCGCGCGCCGCCTCTCGGCGCTGCGCCAGTTCCACAAGTTCCTCTGTGCCGACCAGATCCGTCCCGACGATCCGACGCGCATCGTCGCCAGCCCTCGGGCCCGCCGTCCGTTGCCCCACGTGCTGTCGGTCGCCGAAGTCGACCTGCTGCTGACCACGGCCGAGAGCGAGGCCAATGCCGATGTGTCACCGCAAAAGCAGGAAGCGGCGCTGCGGCTCTATGTGCTGCTCGAACTGCTCTATGCCACCGGGATGCGCGTTTCGGAGCTGGTGAGCCTCAAGCGCTCGGCCGTCATGCGCGATGCAAGCTTTCTGACCATCACCGGCAAGGGCAACAAGGAGCGCATCGTGCCGGTCAACGACAGCGCGCGCGATGCGGTGCGCAGTTGGGTGGCGACACTGTCGGCCGGTCCGTGGCTGTTTCCCGCCAACGGCGAGGACGGCTACCTCGCCCGCCAGGTCTTCGCCCGCGACCTCAAGGGCCTCGCCGGCCGGGCCGGCATCGCGTCGACCCGCGTTGCCCCGCACGTCCTCCGCCACGCCTTTGCCAGCCATCTGCTGCAGGGCGGCGCAGACCTCCGTGTGGTGCAGACGCTGCTCGGCCACGCCGACATTTCGACGACGCAGATTTACACGCATGTGCTTGATGAGAAGCTCCGCACGCTGGTGGAGACGCACCATCCACTGGCGGACAAGGGCTAAGCCCCCACCCATCCCCGGATTTAACCCGGGGACCGTCGCCGGTCCCCCCTCCCCGATGGGAGGGATAGGCCAGATTACTCCGCTTTGAGTGGAGCCCATCCCTCCCATCGGGGAGGGGGGACCACGCGAAGCGTGGTGGGTGGGGGCTGGTCCACCAAGATGCTACCTCCGCCAAACCTCCAGCCGCACCCCCGGATCGGGCACCTCCCGCTCCGCCACCCGCAGCCCCGCCTGCGCCAGCACTTCCTCGGGCCAGCCGCCGGAAAAGCACGGCACCCCATCCGGGATCAGCACCCCGTCGACCGTCACCAGGTCGAACCGCGTAAACCGCCTGAGGAACAGATCAAACACCTGCTGCCCGCCGGTCACGGCAACCGCCCCCTCGGTGATCCCCAACTCCGTCGCCACGTCGCGAAAATCGACGCCCGCCGGGTTCCACAGCGTCACCAGTTCGTCGACCGGCTCCAGACGCCCGATCCGGCTGGTCACCACCAGCCGGCGGCGGCCCGGATTGGGGTGCGCTTCGTGGCCGAGCCGGCCCAGTACCACCAGCACCGCCCGGTCGAGCGCCGCCTGAAACCGCATCCAATCCTTGTCGTTGCGCAGCGCCGCCGGCATCTGCCGGTAGCGGTCGGCGATCCGGCCGTCGGCGCTGACGATCGCATGTCCGATAATTTCGATGCTCACTCGGTGTCCACCATTGACATCACCTCTAGGTGTAATACATATGTAGCACACTAACTCGGCTGTTCACGCCTGGTTCAGTGCGTTGAATTTAGCTGAGCTTTGTTCAGGCAATTGCCACAAAGGCTTCGTTAGTACCCGCCACTATCGATCCGACACCACGATTCAGAGGGAACCCCATCGTGCTCAAAATCTCCAGGGCGGCTTTGTTCGCCGCAACGCTCGGTTTCGCCGCACCCGTCCTGCCATTGATGGCTCAAGACAGCGCTAAGCCGATGCAGGCGGCGCCCTTCGCCTTCGAGATCAAGGTCCCGAGCGTCGTCGCCGTCGACTCCTCGATGTCCGAAGACCAGATCAAGGACATCTTCACCAGCAATTTCCTGACGCATGCCGATCAGCTTGCGACGCTGAACGCGGCCAGCATCACCATCCCCGAGCTGACGTTCGCCTTCACCGTCGAAGGCACCGGCGGCGGCACATCGACCGCGACCTATCGCGACATCGTCCTCAGCAACGTCAAGGACGGCTTTGCCGAAAAGCTCAGCATCGGTTCGGGCGAGAGCGCCTCGCAGGGCGAAACCACCACCTACAAATCGCTCAGCGCCGACGCCTTCGATTTGAAGCGCCTGCTCGAGTTCACCGGCATCGTGAAGGGCGACCCGTCCGCTGCGCTGAAGCCGATCTACTCGTCCTTCACCGGCGATGGCAGCACGCAGGGCGGTCCGCTCTACAGCTGCACCTTCGGCGGCAGCAGCAGCGACACGCTGGAAGCGCGCCCGGTGCGTGTCCCGCTGTCCGAGGTCATGGGCGTCATCGAAAAATTCAAGGACGCGTCCGAGCCGCCCCCGGAAGCGATCAACACCATCGTCAGCTACGGCGTCGATCTGCTGCGCGCCTTCCGCGGCGGCGCCGGCACGGTCGGCGCTGTCGATTGCACCGTCCCCGGCGAGACCCCGTTCAGCATCAAGATGGGCGGCGCGACGAGCGGCGATTTCGAGCCGGGCATTTATCCCCAGATCAAGGTGAGCGGCATCGCCGTCGATGCCGGCGCCAATGGCAATGGCTCGCTGGGCGAATTCCTGTTCAAGCCGCTCGATCTCAACCCGACCCTGAAAGCGCTCGATTCCGCTGCGGGTCAGCTGAGCGAAGCCTGGTTCGATACCAATTGGCGTCTCCTCATCCCGTCCTGGGACGGCTTCTCCTTTGCCAATTTCGCGCTCGATGCCACCAGCCCCGACATGCCGGCCGATCCGGTGATGGGAACGCCGGCGCGCACCGGCGAGCACATCCAAGCCAAGGTCGCCAATTTCGATCTGAGCCTCGGCAAATACTTCCTCGGCATTCCGACCGATGTGTCGATGTCGGCCGCCGGCATCGAAGTCCCGCTGCCGCAGGATTCGGCCGATCCGCAGATCACGACGCTGCTCGCCGCCGGCCTCACCGGCGTCAATATGGGCTTTGACGTCGCCGCCGCGTGGGACGAAGCCGCCAAGACCATCAACGTCACAAAGCTTGCCTTGGCCGCAGTCGACCTTGGCAGCATGTCGATCAGCGCCACCGTCGGCAACGCCACCGAACAGCTGTTTGCCGTCGATCCCAATGTGGCGATGGTTGCGGGCTTCGGCCTCACGGTGAAGGACTTCACCATCAAGGCAACCGACGACGGGCTGGGCAAGATCATCTGGCCGCTGGCGGCGGCCGAGCAGGGCGTCACCGATGTCGAGGCCTATCGGCTGCAACTGGCCGGTGTCTTCGAAGGCATGGCGATCCAGCTGATCGGACCGACCGATGCGGCCCGCCAGCTCGGCGCGGCGATCAGCGACTTCGTCGTCGGCGGCAAGAGCGAGATCACCATCAACATCAAGTCCAAGGATGCCAACGGCATCCCGATGGCGATGTTCATCGCCGCCCAGAACGACCCAACGATCCTGACCGGACAGGTCGAGATCACCGGGATCGCCAACTAGGCCCTCCAGTCGTTCTTGACTCGGCGGCCCGGGCTCGCCACGTTCCGGCCATGATGCGCGACGACACCGCCGCGCATCACCACTTTCAGCAGGGTTGGATGCAGTCCTATCTCGATTTCGAAAAGCCGGTCGCCGATCTCGAAGGCAAGATCGCCGAACTCAAATCGCTCTCGGGCGAGGCCCGCGCCGTCAGCATCGACGACGAGATCAACGGCCTCACGGCCCGCGCCGACCAGGCCCTGGTCGATATCTACCGGCGGCTGACCCCCTGGCAGAAGACGCAGGTGGCGCGCCACCCGCAGCGGCCGCACTTTTCCGACTACATCAAGGGCCTGATCACCGAATGGCAGCCGCTCGCCGGCGACCGCAAATATGCGGAAGATCCGGCAGTGCAGGCCGGCTTTGGCCGCTTCAACGGCACGCCCATCGCCATTCTCGGCCAGGAGAAGGGCAACACCACCGAGTCCCGGCTCAAGCACAATTTCGGCATGGCGCGGCCCGAGGGCTATCGCAAGGCGGTGCGCGTCATGGATATGGCCGACCGCTTCAACGTCCCGATCGTCGCCTTCGTCGACACCGCCGGCGCTTATCCCGGCATCGGCGCCGAAGAGCGCGGCCAGGCCGAAGCCATCGCCCGCTGCACCGAAAAGTGCCTTGAACTCGGTGTGCCCAACCTCGCCATCATCATCGGCGAAGGCGGCTCGGGCGGCGCCATCGCCATCGCCACCGCCAACCGCGTGCTGATGCTCGAAAACGCCATCTACGCCGTTGCCTCGCCCGAAGCCTCCGCCTCGATCCTCTGGAAAGACGCGGCGCGCGCCATGGATGCCGCCAACAACATGAAGATCACCGCGCAGGACCTGATCGGCTTCGGCGTCATCGACGGTACCATCCACGAGCCCGCCGGTGGCGCCCACCGCCATCCAGAGTCGGTAATGACCGCCACCGCCGACGCCATCACCGCCTTCCTCCGCGACTTCCCAGGCGGCAAATCGCGCCTGCAGATCCGCGAAGAACGCCGCGAGAAATTCATGGCGATCGGGTCGGCGCTGAACTGAGCCGTGATGGCATCGATGAAAGCGACCGATAAGCCGTTGTCCCTCGATGATGCCGTTTACCCGGCGTTGGCGGAGCCCGACGCGGACGTGCGCGCTTGGCAGGATCGCAAGATCAAGGCTGGGTTGGCTGATGCTGAGGCTGGTCGCTTTGCTTCGCCCAAAGCAGTCAGGGCCGTGCTTCAAAAATTCATCCCGAATGGATGAGATCTACTGGACCGGAATAGCCGTCGTCAGTCTCTCCCACACCCACCGGGTCATTCCCGCGAAAGCGGGAATCTCCGTTTACCGGACTCGCTTGAGGCAATGTCCGTCGGGCCGGGCGTCGCCCGGCTCGCCCCGGCGGTGCTGACTGCTCGCCCCGCCAACTGAGATTCCCGCGTTCGCGGGAATGACTCAGTGAGGAGGCAGGGCTCAAGAGCCCCACTTCCACCACCTTCACATTGTTGTGGTGTTGCGCCGCGGTGACTGCGCGGTAACCATGGGGCGTGTAGTCATGTCCCGGTTCTTTTCGGGGCAGATTCGACTTTATGGCCGTGCCGTTTACCAGGTTGTTCGGGTTCGCGATGGTGGTCATCGCCACGCTGGCTCTCGCGGGGTGCGGGGGCATCATGCCCAAATCCTCGTCGCTCAGGGCGCAGCAATCGCTGAAGTCGTCGACGCTCACAGAGCTCAAGAATATGGGCTCGTCGCCCGGCCAGGCGATGGCGATCCGCATCTTCAAGCAGTCCAATGAATTCGAGGTCTGGAAGCGCACCGCCGCGGGTGGCTTCAAGCTCTTCAAGACCTACGAGATCTGCGCCTATTCCGGCACCTTCGGGCCCAAGGTCAAGGAAGGCGACCGGCAGGCGCCCGAGGGCTTTTACAACATCACGCCCGGACTGATGAACCCGCACTCGAACTACTATCTCAGCTTCGACACGGGCTTCCCCAACAAGTTCGACCGCGCCTGGGGCCGCACCGGCTCCGAATTGATGGTGCATGGCGATTGCTCGTCGCGCGGCTGCTACTCGATGACCGACGAGGCCATCGCCGAGATCTATGCGCTGGTGCGCGAGAGCTTTAACGGCGGCAATCCGGTGGTGCAGCTGCAGATCTTCCCGTTCCGCATGACGCCGCAGAAGCTCGCCGCCTATTCGACCAATCCCAACATCGATTTCTGGATGAACATCAAGGAGGGCTACGACCGCTTCGAGCTCGCCAAGACGCCACCGGCCTGGGATGTGTGCGAAAAGAAATACGTGTTCGATCTGAAGCGCGAAGACGGCACGCCGCTCGATGCTGCCGCAGCCTGTCCGGCCCGCAGTGGTGACGTGCTGCTGACGGCGCTCGAGGCCAAGCAGGCGGCCGACAACGCGCAGTACAAGATCGAGGTCGCGGCGATCGGTGACCGCGAGGCCAAGTCGGCAGCGCAGCTGAAGGCCGAGGCCGACGCAAAAGCTGCTGCCAAGGCGCGCGGCGAAGCGGTCGGCGGGTTCGTGTCGGGCCTCCTCGGCGGCCAGCCGGTGGTGCCGACGCCCGCACCGACCGGCGGCACCACCACGGCGCCGATGCCATTGCCATCGCCCAAAGGCACCTGACCACCTCCATTTTTGACACGATCCTCGGTAAGACTCCGCCGATGGACCGGGGCACTCTCAATTGAATCGCGCGCTCACCGCTTTTGTCGTCGGGCTTTGCCTCGTGGGCGTGATGGCTGTCACCGGCCTCGTCTGGCCGATCGTGAGCAGCTATCTTCCCTTGCCGCGCGGAGACAAAGAGATCACCGAACCCGTTTTCGACCGCAGCAAGCTGCACGCCGACCTCATGGCCTCCGGCTTTGAGATCGGCGACGAGGCCTATGTGCGCATCTTCAAGCGCGAGCATCTGCTCGAACTGTGGATGAAGAGCGCCGAGGGCCGCTTCGAGCTCTTCCGCTCTTACCCGATCTGCAAATATTCGGGCGATCTCGGCCCCAAACTCGCCGAAGGCGACCGGCAGGCGCCCGAGGGTTTTTACCGGGTAGCGCGGGCGCAGCTCAATCCGAACTCGCGCCATCATTTGGCGTTTAACATCGGCTTCCCCAATGCGCTCGACCAGGATCTCGGCCGCACCGGTTCGTTCCTGATGGTGCATGGCGGCTGTACCTCGGTGGGCTGCTATGCGATGACCGATGCGCAGATCGACGAAATCTACGCGGTGGTCGAAGCGGCACTCGACAAGGGCCAGCGCGAGATCGACCTCGCGATCTTCCCGTTCCGCCTGACTGAAACGGCGCTCCAGGCAAATGCCCGGAGCGAATGGACGCCGTTCTGGCAGAACCTCAAGCAGGGGTTCGATTTGTTCGAACAGCAGGGCGCGCCGCCCAAGGTCGCCGCCTGCAATGGCAGCTATGTGTTCGGCGGCGATGCCGTCGGTCCCGGCTGTAAACCGATCACCGGGTGGGTGTGATGGATCGTCTCATCGCGCTTCTCGCCGCGCTGGTCGGCCTCATCGCGCTCGGCGGCGCGCTGCTGGTTCACAACAGCGCCACTGCGGTCATGCAGCGCCAGGCCACCGAAATCGCGGCACTGCAGGACACGGTGAAGTCGGCGCCGACCGGGACCTTCGCACCGGTGCAGGCAACGCCGGCGCCAACTGCCGAGCCCGACAGCCGCACCGCCGAAACCGTCGCCGCACTCGAGCGCCGCATCGCCTCGCTCGAGCAGACCGCCAGCAATCAGGCCACCGAACTCGCCGCGGCGCGCGCCGCGCTCGACGCCCGCGCCGCTCTTCCGGCCTCGACGCCGGGGCCGGTCACCGAAGTCGCCGCCGCCGAGCCGCCGCCCTCGTCGGCAAATCCCGCCGCCTACTCGCCGGACGGCCCGACCAGCGACTGCATCCCGCTCGGCACCCGCTTCATGGCGCAATCGGGCGACAGTTTTCCCATCTGCAAGACCACCGCCGTGGTCAGCGTCTCCGCCGTCAGCGAGGGCAGCGCGATCGTTGAAGGTGCCGGAGCCGTCGCCGCCGGCGGCTTCGCCAATCTGGGCGTACAAGGCTGCACCATCATGGTGTTCACCGCCGACGTCAGCGGTTTTGCCGAGATGCGCGTGAGCTGCGTCTAGCAGTCAGCGGCCGAACAGCCGCCTCGCGATGCGCCGCAGAATGGACCGCCGCACCGGCGGCTTCTTCTTGCGCTTGCGCTTCTTTTGCGGAGGCGCCGCCATCGGGGTCGCGATCACCTCAGCGGCCGGCGCCACGACGATCTCGTCGGCCGTCGGAGCCGCGATCGGCGGCTCAATGAGTTTGGCCGCGACGGGTGGTCCGATGATGTCGCGGACCAGCGTCTTACCGAGTTCCGTGCCCGGCATGGTCACATAATTGTTCGGTAGGTGGTGGACCAGGCAGTCGGGGTCGATCTCGCATCTGTCGAGGTTGTAACCGACGAGGTTCCGCGACGTGAAACCGGGCGGGACGTTCTGGAACGTCAGGCCCTGCGCCGCCCGCTCGCGGATTCCCCATTGGCCGAAGTCCGGGTTCGACGATCTGCCGTCGAGGTGCTCGCGCATCAGCTCGCGGTCGTAGAGGTAAGTCCCCTGATAGGGGAAGGGCAGGTTGCAATAGGCATAGCCGGTATCGATCGTCACCTGCGGCAGATCGTCGATGGATGTGATGCTCATGACGTCGGAGCTGTAGGGGAGGGGCTCGCCGTCCTTGAGCTCGTAGCGGAGGAACGAGGGATAAAGTCCACTCGTCCGGAGCGCTTCGCGTCCGTGCAGCCAGTACGCCACATTGTGCGGCTGAATCAGGATGTCGTCCTCGACATAGAGGAAGTGGGTGACCGTCTCGTCTTCGGCGATGAGGCGCCGGAACGGCAGGAAGTGCGTCCAGGTCAGCAGATAGGGATGGCCCAGCAGGGTCGGCACCACCACATCGTGGGCGATGCCGCCCACGGCATCGGCGATGGCGGTCCGCGCCGCCTCGTCTCCGCGATTGCTGACGATCGTGAGGAGGATGCGGTCGGCGAGGCGGGGGAACTCTTCTGCGACCCGTTGCAGGTAGCGCAGCCGCTCCTCGACGTAAAAGAACGTGACCGCGATGGCGAGCGTATCGATCGGGGCCCGCCCGCTCATGTCGGGGCGGTCTCGTCGCGCAGCACACCCTCGAAGTAGGCAATGGTCCGCTCGAGTCCGTCTCTGAGCGCGACGGTCGGACGCCAGCCCAGGCTCGCCATCGCGAGGGAGATATCTGGTTGGCGTTGCCTGGGATCATCCTGCGGCAGCGGGTGGTGAACGATACGGGACCGCGACCCGGTCACCTCGATCACGGTTTCGGCGAGGGCCAGCATCGTCAGCTCGGACGGGTTGCCCAGATTGATCGGGCCGACCAGCCCCGATGCCATCAGGCTCATGAGGCCCTGCACCAGATCGTCGACGTAGCAGAACGAACGGGTCTGCATGCCGTCACCGAAGATCGTGAGGTCTGCATCTCGCAAGGCCTGAACGACGAAATTGGACACCACCCGCCCATCCCGCGGGTTCATGTGCGGCCCATAGGTGTTGAAGATGCGGGCAATCCGGATGTCCGTGCCGTACTGCCTGTGGTGGTCGAAGAACAGCGTTTCAGCTGCACGCTTTCCCTCGTCGTAGCAGGCCCGGATGCCGATCGGGTTGACGTTCCCCCAATAGCCCTCGTGCTGCGGATGGACCGTTGCATCGCCATAGATTTCGGAGGTGGAGGCCTGCAGCACGGGGACGCCGAGCTGGCGCGCCAGCTCGAGCACATTGATCGCACCCAGTACGCAGGTGCGCATGGTCTGGACCGGATCGCGCTGGTAGAAGACCGGCGACGCGGGACACGCAAGATTGTAGATCGCGTCGGCCTCGATCGACATCGGCACGACGACGTCGTGCTCAACCAGCTCGAACTGCGCGTTGCCGAGCAGGGCCTCGATATTGCGTCGCGATCCGGTCGAGAAATTGTCGGCACAGACCACCGTGTGGCCCTGCTGCAGCAGCGCCCTGCACAGGCTCGCCCCGACGAAGCCCGCACCGCCGGTCACCAAGATGCGCGTGCTCATTTGCCTTCGATTGCCCCTAGCCCGTAGTAAGCCTCAACTCGCGGGCGCGGCGCAAGGCTGTCCCGAGCGAGCTAGAAGCTGCCGTGGCAGTGCTTGAACTTCTTGCCCGAGCCGCAAGGGCAGGGGGCGTTGCGGTTGACGCCGACCAGCAGTTTGGGATCGATCGGGCGAAGCCGCGGATCGGCTTCGGCGACGTCGGTCGCGCCCGAGGCACCGGCCAGTGCGCCGGCCGCCGCGAAGCGGCCGCCGATGGTGCCGGTGACGTTGCTCTCGGCGTCGTTCTCGCCAGTGGTGGGGTCGATGTGGATCTCGCTCAGATGGCTCATATCCGGAACCTGCGGCGGTTCGGGCGCGCGCATCTGCACTTCGACGAAGCTCAATTGCTTGATCACCAGCTCGCGCATGTCGGTCAGGAGCTTATGGAACAGCTCATAGGCTTCCTGCTTGTATTCGTTGAGCGGATCGCGCTGGGCGAGGCCGCGCCAGCCAACCACCTTGCTCAGATGGTCGAGCGTCACGAGGTGATCGCGCCACAGGCTGTCGATCGCCTGCAGCAGCAGCGACTTTTCGACCTGCCGCATGATGTCGGGCGAATATTTGGCGACCTTTGAGGCCGCCGCTTCGTCCGCGGCCTTCTCGATGCGCTGGCGCACCGTCTCGACGTCGATGCCTTCCTCGTGGATCCACTCGGCAGTCTCGATGACGAGGTTGAGCTGCGTCTTCAGCTCCTCGTTGAGCTCGTCCATCTTCCACTGCTCCGGATAGGAGCGCTCGGGGATGGCGCGGGCGACGATGGCTTCCACCGTGTCGTGGCGCATGTCCTGGATGGTCTCGGCGACGTCTTCCTTGTCCATCAGTTCGAGACGCTGCTCGAAGATGACCTTGCGCTGGTCATTCATCACGTCGTCGTATTTGAGGATGTTCTTGCGGATGTCGAAGTTGCGCGCTTCGACGCGGCCCTGCGCCCGCTCGATAGCCTTGGTCACCCACGGATGAGTGATCGACTCGCCCTGCTCGAGACCGAGCTTGCCCAGCATCGAATCCATCGACTCGACGGGGAAGATGCGCATGAGATCGTCCTGCAGCGACAGGAAGAATTTGCTGTGCCCCGGGTCGCCCTGGCGACCGGAACGGCCGCGCAACTGGTTGTCGATGCGGCGGCTCTCGTGCCGCTCGGTGCCGATCACCATCAGGCCGCCGGCCGCGAGGGCCTTCTCCTTGCCGATGGCGATCTGTTCCTTGATCTTGCCGATCTTGATGTCGCGCTCGACGCCTTCGAGACCGACGGCTTCCTTCTCGACACGCATGTCGAGATTGCCGCCGAGCTGGATGTCGGTGCCGCGGCCCGCCATGTTGGTGGCGATCGTCACGGCGCCCGGCGCGCCTGCATCGGCGATGATCTGGGCTTCCTGCTCGTGGTAGCGGGCGTTCAGCACCTGCATGTTGCCGATGCCCTTTTGCTTCAGCAATTCGGCGAGCATTTCCGACTTCTCGATCGAGGTCGTGCCCACCAGCACCGGCTGGCCGCGCTTCTGGCAGTCGATGATGACGTCAGTGATCTCGCTGAACTTTTCTTCCGCCGTGCGGAAGATCGCGTCGTCGTCGTCCTGGCGCACGATGTCGACATTGGTGGGCACGGTGATAACGTTGAGGCCATAGATGTTGGCGAATTCTTCGGCTTCCGTCGCCGCCGTACCGGTCATGCCGGCGAGCTTCTTATAGAGGCGGAAATAGTTCTGGAAGGTGATCGAGGCCAGCGTCTGGTTCTCGGGCTGGATTTTTACGCGTTCCTTGGCTTCGAGTGCCTGGTGCAGGCCTTCGGAGTAGCGGCGGCCCGGCATCATGCGGCCGGTGAACTCGTCGATGATCACC
>JBKJTB010000013.1:0-6541 GCA_046594305.1 Devosia sp.
GTTCAACGCGCCGAAACCAACGGGCCAGCCACAGTCCGACCTCCATCAAATGCCGTCGTAGAGTACGATCAACAATTTGGGGGAGGTCGGACTGTGGCTGGTCCGTTCAACGCGCCGAAACCAACGGTCCTGGCTGGCCAATGGGGTAGCCTGAGACCGCTCAATCCAGCAACCGACGCAAATGAACTATATCGGCTAACGCACGCAGAAAGACGGGACGAAACCTGGGCTGAAATGAAGGTTGGGCCCTTCCCAACCGAGGCCGAGTTCAAGCTCCACCTAGATGAGCTGGTGTCAGACCCCGCGCGGTCTTTCTACGCGATTGCTGATCCTGCCGACCGGCCCCTCGGCTGGCTCTGTCTGATGGAGGTTCAGCCCATTCACAGAACGGTGGAGGTCGGGTACGTGACCTTTGGCCTGCCGCTCCAGCGAACAACCCTCGCGACCGAGACCTTCTACCTCATCATGTCATACGTCTTCGACGAACTGGGCTTCCAGCGGCTTGAGTGGACCTGCACTGCCACCAATCTGCGCTCACGTAAGGCAGCGGAACGCCTCGGCTTCAAGCTTGAGGGTGTGATGCGGAACAAGCTGACCTTGAAGGGCCGGACGATCGACGTTCCGATGTACTCAATGCTCGCCAATGAGTGGCCCTTGATACGCGCGGCAATTGAACGGTGGCTTAGCCCGTCGAACTTCCAGGCCGGGGAGCAGATCGCGGCACTCTGCACCGCGATGATTGCCTGAACTCCCCTGCAGCAAACAGCAAAGGAGCCGTGCCAGGAGGGCTTAGGTCAACCCGACCCAGGATGCAGGCGCGACGGCGACGTCCTTATGTCAATTCTCGCCCGCGACGTTTCAGCGCCCGGTCCGTTAAGATTGCTTCGGCTACGAGCACGACCTGCTGCGAAAGCTGCGCCACAATCCGGCATGGAAAAGCAGATGATTGAACGTAGACGCCACCCGAGCAGAGACGTGAATGTGAGGGGCCTTATGTCGTTCGAGGACGGCAGACGTTTCACGCCTGCAAGGTCGTCGACCTTTTCTTCGGCGGCGCGCGCCTCCGGACGGATAGCGTAGCCGTGCCCGATCTGATCTCGCTGTACTTTGACTCGCCTGACCGTCCTCTCGAAGTGGATGTGGCCGCGTGTTTCGTCGTCAGGCGCATGCGGGGAGAAGTAGCTGTCCGGTTCCTGGACTTGGGCGCGGTGCCCGGCGCCTCGCTGGCGCTATGAAACTCTCGCCGTTCGAGTTGCCATTCGCCTGCTGGCGCGTGGGGCGGTTGGCTGTCGCCGCCAATACCCTTGTGCCGCTCGATACGCCAGGAGATTGCCTTCAAGCGTCCCACACTTGGTCAGCAAACTGGACCAGATTGCACGCGGCGGGCCGTCAACACGAGCGAAGACCGCGGAAAGCTGCTTGGCGACTTGTCGAATTTCTCCCAGAAGTTCGCGCGAGCGCTCGCCCTCCATCGACGTCGCAGTTTCGTATAGGCTCTCCGACAACTCAGCACTTGCTCGACTGCCGCCTCTCCCGTGATCGTCGGCCCCTCGGTCATCCGCAACCCCCAGCGCCCGCTTCCAAATAAAGTACTTCGTAGGACACTATGCAAGGCCGCTCCAAGCGCATCGACATGGGGTCTGGAAACGACGCACAACCGAGTGCCCAAATGGGCTTCGAGGTGAACTGCCGGGCCGGAACCGAGCGCCGTTGCAAGGACTTGACTGACGAGTACAGTGTGCCGGGCCGATGGTGCGAGTTCGCAGGGGGACACATGACCAACGATCTGCATAATCTTCTGGCTCGCGCCGCGGAGCACGCCGCCGACTATCGTGCATCTGTCACCGCAAACTCCGGTCGGCCGCCGCTAACCTACCGCGCTATGCGCGACCGATTGATGGGGCCGCTGCCAGAAACGGGGAGCGCATCCCAAACGTCCTGGACGAGCTGGTGGCGGCCACCGCAGGCGGGCTTATGCCGATAACCGGACCACGCTTCTTCGGCTGGGTCATGGGATCTTCCCATCCGGCCGGCGTGGCTGCTGATTGGATGGTCAGCGCCTGGGGTCAAAACGCGGGGTACCACACCCCCACTCCCGCGGTCTCGGCGCTGGAAGATGTGGCTGAGCGCTGGCTGCTCGAGCTCCTCGACCTGCCAAGAGAAGCCGCGATCGGCTTTGCGACCGGTGCCACGGTTGCGAATGCCATTTGTCTCGCGGCGGCCCGTACGCGTGTGCTCTTAGACGCCGGCTGGGATCCTGACGCGGACGGTCTATTTGGCGCGCCGCCGGTCAACGTCCTCATCGGCGCTGACGCGCACTCCTCGTTGTTCTCGTCCCTGCAGATCATTGGCTTTGGCTACAACCGCGTGAACCGCATCGCGACGGACGACCAGGGGCGCATGCTGCCGACGGCGCTCGAATCCGCACTCAACACGTGCAGCGGTCCCACCATCGTTATCGCGCAGGCCGGGCAGATCAACACTGGTGCGTTCGATCCGTTCGCAGAGATCATCCCGTTGGCTCGCGCGCACGGTGCCTGGGTACACGTCGACGGCGCTTTTGGGCTATGGGCCCGCGCTACATCCCGCTATCGCAAGCTCACCGAGGGGATCGACGAAGCGGACTCGTGGGCAACCGATGGACACAAGTGGCTGCAGGTCCCTTACGACTGCGGCTTCGCTATCGTCAAAGACAAGGAAGCGCACCAACGAGCGATGACTCAATGGTCCACCTATCTTCCCTCTATTGAAGCAGGCGATCGGGTGCCGTCTGCCTACGTCCCTGAACTCAGCCGTCGCGCCCGCGGCGTGCCAGTATGGGCCATGATCAAGGCGCTTGGCCGCTCAGGGGTGAATGACCTCGTCGAACGATGCTGCATGCTGGCTCGGTTGTTTGCTGAGGGGCTCGCCGCAGAGCCGGGCATCCGCGTTCCCCATGAGGTGTGGATCAATCAGTTCGTGGTCGTATTTGGCGACGGTGATGCGGGGGCGCGAAAGTCCGCGGCTGAGGCGGTGATCGCGCGTGTGCAATCGGAGGGCACATGCTTCGTCGGCGGCGCCAACTGGCGGGGCGACTGGGTGATGCGAGTCTCAGTGACCTCATATGCAACGACCGAGGAAGACATCGAGCGCTCGGCCACCGCCATCATCAAGGCATGGCGCGCGGAACAGGAACATCGCGCAGCGCTCTAGAACGTGCCCCGTGGTCCCAGCGGAACCATCGCGAGGCTCCGTGGTTGATGAAAAGCTGCACTGCAGCGTTAAGCCCCCGCCAACCTCCTGCCCCCATGCATACAGCGCGGTGGGGGCTTTTCGCGCCTTGTCTCCAAAGGAGCGCCCAATGAAGCTACTATCCCTTTCTGCACTCGCCGCGGCAGGCGCCGCCGGCCTGCTCCTGGCTAGTGTGTCCATCACACCGACCGTTGCGCAGGAGCCATGCTCGGCGACCGCTGTCAGCGCGCCCGATGGTAGCGCACTGACTATCCTGTTTGATGATCTCAGTGTGGCGGGGGACAGCCAGCAGCGGACGTGCAGCGTTTCCGCACCCCTCAACCTTCCCGAAGGTTACAGTCTCGGAGTCTATCGCGTCGATTACCGCGGTTACGCTCATCTTGCGAAGAAAGAGAATGCGACCCTCGTTGTTGACTACAACCTTGGGCCAAAGGCAAACGGCAGAAAATTCAAGCGCACGGTGAAGGGCGAGACCGACGACGATTTCTCCTTCACCGAAAACATCGGTGCGGGACAGATGAAGCGTGTCGGCTGCGGCTCGGCCGCTGTCCTGAACGTCGATGTGACGCTGTCACTGGAGGCGAACGGCGGCGAGGCGTTGGCCACCATGGACTCGTCAGACGGAGCAACGAAACATGGCCTCGTCTATCATCTGAATTTGAAGAAGTGTGCGTAGTAGTACCGAAGCCTCTGCGCGGTGCCTAGCGCAAGCGGCGTGTAAACGCCGTATCGAGGTTCTGCTTCAGCGTTGGAGGGGTGACCTGCTGGCTGGTCGACTTGGTCGAGCATGCTGCGACTGCAGCAGCATAGGTCTGCTCAGTCTGGATGATGCACTGATTTCGGATTTGGATGGGGAGAGCACCGCATTGCGCATAGTCGAGCGTGTGTTGAAATGCTGCCCTCGAGAAGCAGTCCTGTGACGTCGATCCGTTGTCGATCGGCGCTGCTGCTGCAGCTGTGGCGGCGATTGCGCCGACCAGGACGTAGATGATCCTACAAGACAACCGCGCTGCTGAAACCATTTCAATCCCCACTCACGAGCTTAGGTCGCGTGAGTATCGGATTAGGCAAATGAACCCTTGCTGAAATTGCTGACAGCTGCGGTTCGTGTCTGCGCAACCTGTATGCGTATAGCTGACGCGAGGGGCCGCGTAACTCCAACGGCAAGGCCAGTTTCACACCTGTCCAACACGCTCGCATTCCTATTGCCCCACGTCATGCGCCGCGGATGGGTGGTTGCTTGGCCTCTGACACGGTTTGCCTACGTCACAAACCAGAAGCCAGCGCTTGCGCGTCCGAGCACCTATGCGTCCACCTTAGTTGGGACTGTGGTTGTGAGGGCTTCTTGGTGGGGACCGTGGTCGCGTCTTCGACCACTAAGCCACAAAAAGGCTACTTCGTGACAGTGATCTTCGGCACGTCGACGGTGACCGACTTGCCGCCGAAGCTGAAGCCTCCGTTGAACACGGTGAACCCGCCAACCAACAGCAGGAGGATCACGACGACCGCGATGCCGATGAAAAGGCCAGATCCAGCACTTGAGCTGGCGCCGTCATTGGTGATGATGGTCTCGCGTTCGATTGGCATGATTTGACCCTGAGTTCGGATGTTTGCTTCACAACGGCGCGACCGGGGGTTCGTTGCATTCCTGAGGGTTTTGCTAAGCGGCAGCTCGGCGGCGATCGCGACCCATTCGTGCCGCGTGGCGGCATCCCTGACTCTGTTTCGTCCGCCTAGTGACCGATTGCCCGGACCTGTTAGCCAAACCAGTCTGGTTCCAGCATCGCAAAGGGCGTCTGCTGCAATAGTGCCTCACCACGGTCCGGACGCCAGTAGGCCAGATAGTGCCTATGTGAGAGCCGGCTGGCGCTCACCACTTCGATGTTCAGCCCTCCAAGCGCGTTGCGAACAATCGCGAGCAACGCGGCGTCGCTGGAGGGTGCATGCTGCTTCTCGAGGTGTTTCAACCGATGCGCGATCTCGGCATCAATCAGGGCCATGATCAACTCCTCTCCGGGGCCGGTTGATAAGCTGGCGGCACAACCAGTAGAAGCGGGGTCCCATCATAGCTGCCATCTTCATCAACTCACCGCAAGGTCAGCGGCGGTGCCGGATAAATATCAGCTGAACGCGCTACTCAGAGGTGGTTCAATCCTCAGGGCATCTCATCATCTCCATCGAACCAATGGAGGACACCATGTCAATTCAGCAGACAAAGTCAGTTGCCTTAGGTCTCGCCGTCGCGCTGCTCTCATTCACCAGTGTCGACGTCACTCTCGCTGCCAGCAAGCTTGGCATCGGCGCTCCCAAGTTGCACCAGACGATGATCATCCAGACGCGCGAGATCCAGGTCGCTGCGACAGGCGATGGCTCCGCGACCGATAAGGACTGCAAGAAGTACGAGGCTGGTATCAACTCTTGGGGCCAAGAGGAGGTGGACGCAATGGAAGCCGGCGACAGGAGGGCCTCAGAAAATGCTAAACGCTACGTCGAAGGCATGATCAATGAGGCAACTGACAACGGTTGTTTCATCATCTACTAGCGCAGTCGCGCTCCGGGATCGACCAATAGGTACGGACTAGCTCGTCATAATCTGTGAGACGCTGGTCGTCCGTGCCAGTTGCGACGATCATCGCATCGGTCGCTGGACCGACTTCGCTATCACCGTGAAGTCCTCGCCATGCCCGTCGGTTCTGGAGCGCGAGCAGGTGCTAGATCGGACGGCGTATCGGACGGATGGATCATCCAGGGAACGGCGCGTTGCGAGCGGCGGGTCCCTCCTGACAAAGAGAGCTATGAGGGGCGGCCAAGGGGCAGATAGGCAGCAGCTACACGGTTTTTCGAGACCATCTACTGCCGGAACGGCCGGCAGTTCCGGCAACGCCCCGTCCGGTCGAGGTAATTTGGCGTCGGCAGTAGAGCCTCTCGAGTATGATTGCGAAATCCCGTTCCTGCTAACCTACTGAAATCGCGAGCTATTGGTAGTCAAGCCGGTCATTTAGGCGATAAGATCGAATGTTCTAAGGCTTAGCGGAAGTGCCGGCGGCATCGGAGTCAAATTGCCCATTTTCGAAGACGAGCTCCCGGTCCAGACCAAAGTCCGCGACGCCGGAGGGCCGTCCGGCTACAGCAGCTAGACTTCCTGCGCGGCTCACCCCCTTGTCCGTCTCGCGCATCGGGGTCATCAACCATGAGACAAGCAAGGGACGACGGCGCCTTACTGGCCCCCGGGAAGCAGCTGCGGGGTGCTCAGGGACGAGTCGGGCGGCTGAAGCGAAGGGCCGGCAAAGATGCGCAAACCTGGCAGCGG
>JBKJTB010000077.1:0-18910 GCA_046594305.1 Devosia sp.
AGGGTAGTTGCCGTCTTCGATGGGCCCGAGCGGACATTGACCGCCTGGCTGCCGATGCGTCCAGTTCCACGGTTGATGCGAGCGCGCTGACGGGCCGCATCGGCAGCCAGGCGGTCAATGTCCGCTCGGGCCCATCGAAGACGGCAACTACCCTCGGCGTGCTCAATGCTGGCTCGCCGGTGGGCATCGGCGAGAATGTCGGCGGCTGGATCCACGTCTCGTTCAATGGCGGCGACGGCTGGGTCTACAAGAGCTACCTCGAGACGGGCTCGACCACGACCATCCGCTGAAACAAAAAGGCCGGTCTCGCGACCGGCCCCTGTCGTTCGATGAGCGCGATGGCTCAGGCGCGTTTCTTCGCCAGCGTCCAGATGCCGGTGACGGTCAGCGCGGCGAACAGCATCTTGAGCACGTCCCAGATCAGGAACGGCTGCACGGCCTTGGCAAAGGCGGAGCCGACGAGGTTGGCCGGGTCGAGCCACGAGGCGCCGGCGCCCAGCGTCAGCAGCCAGAGGAAGCCGAGGGCAAACAGCACCGCGTCGGCGACCAGCATGGCAAGGAACAGCAGGCCGACTCGACCCGAAGCGCCGAGATCGGCGGCGCGGCCGATGATGTAGGCCATCGGGATGAAGCCGAGAAGGAAGCCGCCGGTCGGGCCGGCAAGATAGGCGAGACCGCCGCCGGTCGCGAACACCGGCAGGCCGGCGGCGCCTTCGAGCAGATAGGCGATCACTGTCGCCGTGCCGATACGCCAGCCGAAGGCGGCAGCGAGCGCGGCGATGGCAAAGCCCTGCAGCGTCACCGGTACCGGCCAGGTCGGCACGTTGATCTTGGCGGCGAGGGTGATCAGCACGGTGCCCAGCAGCACGGTGAAGATGTTGCTCACGAGGCGCGTGGTTTGCGACTTGGGCTCGAGGACTCCCAGTATGGTATTGGGAGTGGTCAGCGTGACGGCCATTGCGTTACCTTCTTTCGGGGCACGGATGCTGCCCGTTTCTAGTCTTTCACTCTTTCGTGTGCAATGGCCGACACCCCACCTCCCCTGCCTCTCGACACCAAATTCACGCCGGACACCGGCAAGCCCGTAGAGGTGCTGCCGAGGGTGGTGCGCGTCACCGCGCCCAACAGCGGTCCGTTCACCTTTACCGGCACCAACAGCTTCATCATCGGCGACAGCCGGGTGGCGGTGCTCGACCCCGGACCCGACGATCCGGCGCATCGGGCAGCGCTGCTCGCGGCCATCGCCGGCCGCCCGGTCGAGGCGATCCTCCTCACGCACACGCACAAGGATCACTCGGCCGGCGTCAACGCGCTGCGGCGCGAGACCGGAACGCCGCCGCTGTGGTTTGCCGGGCCGCACCGGCTCAGCCGGCCGCCGCATCTGCTCGAAATGAACGCTCTGGCGCGCGACTGCGACTGGGCGCTGGCGCCCGACCGCACCTTCTTCGACGGCGAGAGTTTTGCGGTGGGCGGCGTCGAACTGGTCGCCATCGCGACGCCCGGCCACTGCGCCAACCACATGGCCTATGGCATCGCCGGCAGCGAGTGGCTGCTGACGGGCGACCACATCATGGGCTGGAACTCGACGCTGGTCGCGGTGCCGGACGGCTCGATGGCCGACTATCTCGCCTCGCTCGAAAAAGTGCTCGCCCTGCCCTATCGTCGCTACGTGCCGGCGCATGGCGGACCGATCGCCGACGGGCCCGCCTATGCCCGCGCCCTGCTCGCCCATCGCCAATTGCGCAACAAGCAGATTGCCGATGCGGTCAACAGCGGCGCGACCCGTGTCGATGATCTGCTGAAGCGCATCTATCCGCGGCTGACGGCCGCCATCCGCTTCGCCGCCGCGCTCACCCTCAAGGCGCACATCGAATACCTCGCCGACCGCAGCCTCATCCGCGCCCGACGCACGCCGTTCGGGCTGAGGCTGTCGCCGGTCTAATCCTGCACCGTCGGTTGGGTCGGCGCGTTGCGCAGCATCAGCGTGACCTGGTTGTCGAGTTCGAGGAGGAAGGCTTCGACGCGCTGGCCGTTTTCGCCGAAATCGGGGAAGGAACTGAGCGAGGCCGAGCGCATGTCGATGGTCGCGCCATCGGCGCTGCCGGTGACGCGGATCGCCACTTCCTGCGAGAAGCCGAGCAAGGTGGTCACCACCGCATTGATCTGGCCGGCATCGAGCGGCCCGACGGGCGTGCGCGTAGCGCGGACGTCCCACCCCTCGGTGTCGATCAGGTTGGCGATGACCTCGAACATCTGCGGCGCTTCGATCGGATAGGTGCGCGAGCGCGCATTGGGATAAGCGGCCTCGATCCGTGCCCGCTCCTCGGGTCCGATAAAATGCGATTCTACAAAGCTGACGAGCAACGGCGCTTCGGCGAAATCCGTCGACACGTCCGGCGAGGCGGGAATGCCCGCCGCCTGCCACAGGAAGAAGGCCGCGGGCAGCAGACAGATCGCGCCGAAGACGAAGGCCAGCGTGGCGCGCGACCAGCCCTGATCGCCGGTGAACCAGAGGCGCGCGAACCCAATGAGCGCCATCGCGACAGCGGCGGCGGCGAGCGCCATGGCGGCGGTTTCGACGGCCAGAAAATTGTCGCTGGTGATCAGGTGGCCGCGGTGCAGCAGCACCGGAATCGCCGCCAGCGGCAATGCCAGCGCCCCGAACCGGCGCGCCCACACGGCCCATTTCGACGTCCTGACGAGAATGCGCATCAGCCCGCCGTCTCGACCGGCGTCACGATCGCGGGAAGCGGTGGCGGGGGTGGTGGCGGACACATGTTGCGGATCGCCTGCCATTCTTCGTCGGAGAAGGCCGGCTGCAGCCCGGACTGGTCGACATCGAACGCCTCGAGGGCCTTCCGCCGTTCGGTGGTCAGCGGATGGTTGGAGAACAGCGCGAGGGCCTTTGCAAACGAGTCGTCCTTGGCGACGCGGTCCAGCAGTTCGACCAGCCCCTGCGGGCTGAAGCCGAGCCGCTGCGCGGTCTTGCCGGCAAAGTCGTCGGCCTGCGCTTCGGCCTGCCGCGAGAAGCGGTTATCGATCAGCGATGCGCCGATGGCGCCCGCGACCGATAGCCCCGTCATGTCGCCGAGCACGAACCCAACGAGCAATCCCGTGGTCGAGGTGGCGATCAATGTCTGCATGCCGTGGCGGTAGTAGACGTGCCCCAACTCGTGCGCCAGCACGCCGGCGAACTCGTCGGGGGTGCGGCTCGCCTGGATCAGGCTCAACAGATAGTAGGTGCGGCCGCCCGGCAGCGCGAACGCATTGGGCGTGTTGGAGCGGACGACGGTGACGGTCGGAGCAAACGGCGAGTTGAGCCCCGCAAAGGCGAGATCGGTAAAGCGGGTGATCGCGGTGTTGGCGACGCTGTTCGGATTGGCCTCGCAGACGCTGTAGCCCTTGCCTTCGGTGAGCGAGGCCTCGATCTGCGCATCGGCCGTGGCGCCGATCTTGATCTCCCATTCGGGCGGAAAGAACGCCACGAGGCGGTCCGCCAGCAGCGGGATGCCGTAGAGATAGGCGACGATCACCGAGAGCAGCGCCGCGGTTGCGAGCGTCAGGGTGCGCAGCTGCCTGAACCCATCGGTGCGCTGATGCTGGCTGAGCTTTGGCAGGACGTTGAGCGCCGCCTTCATGTTCTCGATGCCGACCACGGCGAGCCGCGCCCCGGTCGGCCGCCTCTGATTGGCGATGCGCAGTTCCATCATGCGCGAATGCAGCAGATAGGATTCATCGGCCGGCCAGCGATCGATGATCTCGCGCGTTGCCGCATCGAGGATCGCCAGCATCACCGGGTCCGAGGCGAGGTCGATGATGCAGATCACCTCGCGGATGTCGCCGACCTTGCCGTCCTGGTAGCGCGCCACGAACTCCATCAATACGCCCCCACATTGAGTGCGTCGGCGAGGCCCTGCCCGATGAGGGCGCGGTCTTCCTGTGTCGCCTGCACGGTGCGGAGGCTATCGGGGTTAGTGATGGTCGCGCCCTTCGCCAGAAGCTTCCACCAGCCGAGGCTGAGGATGAGTTCGGCCAGCATGCCGAAGGCGCCGAGCACTACGAGGTAGATGGCGATCAGCAGGGCGACGTTGGTGGTCCCCGATTCGAACAGCGACGCGACGGTCTCGGCGTCCGGCGCCTGCCCTCCGGCGGCCGCTGCGGCAAAAACGCCGCCGAGCGCGATCAGCGCCGTCAGCGCCAACACGAGCAGCAGCGCCACCACGGCGACGACATAGATCAGAAACAGACCGAACAGCGAACCCGTGCCGATCTTGACGCCGATCTTCGCCTCGCCGACCGACACCGTCGACAGCATCCGAGAGGCGACGCGCGTGCGGTAGAAGGCGAGGGTGAAGGCGAACACCAGCACACACGCGGCACAGAAGCCCAGGCCAATCGGGCCGGGGATGACGAACTGCTCGACCGGCATGAAATCCCTGGTCGTGAAGATCCACAGCGCTGTGCCGCCGACCGCCAGCGCGTTGAGCACATAGGCGACATAGTACGGTCCGGCGATGGTGCGCCAATTGCCGCCGATGTCGAATTTGCGGTCGCCGTACCAACTGTTGTTCCAGCGATAGCGCCAGAGGCTCGACCCCATCCACGGATAGATCAGCCCCAGCGTCAGCACATTGGCGATCGACCACAGGAAGCGCCGCAGTGCATAGGCGAAGGCATTGCCGCGCAGGTCGAAGCGCACGCCGCGCCAGAGCGTCCGCGACAGGCGGAAGTCGCGCGCCCGGTAGATCGC
This sequence comes from Devosia sp., assembly GCA_046594305.1. GTDB lineage: Bacteria > Pseudomonadota > Alphaproteobacteria > Rhizobiales > Devosiaceae > Devosia_A. Next base: position 4,751 of record JBKJTB010000077.1, read on the forward strand.
GTAGCCCATGAGGAACCATACCAGCGCCGCGACCACCGCATAGCCGATCAGCAGATAGTCGACGTCCTGCATCGAGAGCACGAAGAAGGCGATGTAGATGGGGAGGAAGAACGCCAGCGCGAAGAAGAAGCCGAGCAGCAATTGCACCGCCGTGCCGGTGTATTCGATCGGCTCGCCATCGATCACCGTGTTCTGCCAGTAGAAGCGCCGCTTCCACGTCGCCTGCCAGAAGCGGTAGAGGCCGACGGTCGGGATCATCAGCGCATAACCGCGCAGGATTATGCCCAGCATCTCCTGGCGTCCGCCGGTGAACTCGACGCGGCCAGTCCTTACTTCTGCAGTTGTTTCCGTCATGCCGCCGCCGCCAAACCCGAACTCACGATTTCACGGGCACGCCCAAGCGGCAAGGCTCAGGGGTAAAGCCTTGTGCGACTCCACACAGCATCCCGCGCGGTTCGGGCAAAGCGGACACGGTCATGCAGCCGAAATGCCCCGTCCTGCCAGAATTCGATCTCAATCGGCATGATTCGGAATCCCGACCAGTGCGCCGGCCGCGCCACCGGATCCTCGTCGCCGAGCGAGGATTTGAGCGTCTCGACCGTTTCCATCAGCACTGACTTGGCCCGCAGCGGCCGCGATTGCTTGCTGGCATGCGCCCCCAGCTGGCTGGTGCGTGAGCGGGTCGCGAAATAGGCGTCCGCTTCGCCCGGCTGCACGACTTCCACCGGCCCCCGCGCCCGCACCTGCCGGCGCAGCGATTTCCAGTGAAACACCAGCGCCGCCCGGGGGTTGGCGAGCAGTTCCTCGCCCTTGCGGCTCTCGAAATTGGTGAAAAACACGAAGCCGCGGTGGTCGTGGGCGTTCATCAGCACCATGCGCACATCGGGCAGTCCCGCCGCGTCCACCGAGGCCAGCGCCATGGCGTGCGGGTCGTTGGGCTCGCTCTGCCTGGCGTCGGCGTACCACTCCTCGAACAGCGAGAACGGGTCGATCTCCGCCTTGTCCTCATCGTCGAAAATGCGCTCGGAAAGGGTGTTCGCGGTCATTATGGCGATCTGGACAAGCCGGGGGGTCGTGGCCATATAGGTTGGGAAACTGCGGATTTTCAATCCGTCACAATTTTGTTGGACGCGCGCCCGAACCGGAAACTCCCTTTCCTGGGGGCGCTCCAAACCCTCGAAGGAACCCATGCGCGATCCCTATAGCGTGCTCGGGGTTTCTCGTTCTGTGAGCGAGAAGGACCTGAAGTCGGCCTATCGCAGGCTGGCCAAGGCCAACCACCCCGACCAGAACCAGGACAATCCCCAGGCGCATGCCAGCTTCGCCGAGATTTCGGCCGCCTACGATTTCCTGACCGACAAGGACAAAAAGGGCGCCTTCGACCGCGGCGAGATCGACGCCGACGGCAACCCGAAATTCGCGGGCTTTGCTCCCAATGGCGCGCGCCGTCCCGGTGCGCAGGCCGGCGGCTTTTCGGCCGAGGACATCCTCAAGGAGTTCATGAGCGGCTTTGGCGGTGCCCAGCAGCGCGGCGGCCGCCAGGCCGGCGCCGGTGGCTGGGATCCATTCACCGGCACGATGGGCGGCGGTGGCGGGGCGCGCTCGAGCACCAAGGGCGAGGACGCCAGCGTCACGCTCGCGGTCTCACTCGAGGACGCCCATGCGGGCGGTTCGGTGCCGCTGCGGCTGCCGACCAACAAGGTCGTCAACGTCAAGCTGCCCGACAAAGTCGAGGACGGCCAGCAGATCCGCCTCAAGGGCCAGGGCATGCCCTCGCCCGTGGGCGGTGAAGCCGGCGACGCCATGGTCACCGTCAAGTTCGAGCGCCACAAGCAGTTCCGCCGCGACGGCGCGGACCTCCGCGTCGAAGTCCCGATCACGCTTTACGAGGCCGTGCTCGGCGGCAAAGTGCGGGTGCCCACCCTCGACGGTTCGGCCGAGCTGACCCTGCCGCCCAACATCAACACGGCCAAAGCTCTCCGCCTCAAGGGCAAGGGCCTCCACGGCACAGGCGACCTCTACGCCACGCTCAAAGTCGTGCTGCCCGAGAACGGCGACCCCGACCTCGAAGGCCTGATGCGCTTCTGGCGCGACCAGAAGCCGTACAAGGTCCGCGACTAGCCTTCCTTCGACACCCGCAATGCGTCGACGATGATCGAGAAGGCCGGCGAGTTCTGTCGCCGGCTTGGGTAGTAGAGATAGTATCCGGCAAACATCGGCGACCAGTCGTCGAGAACCTGCACCAGTCGCCCTGCGGCGAGGTGCTGCTCCACCAGGTTCTCGGGCAGGTACGCAACGCCATAGCCGCTGAGCGCTGCGTCGATCTGCGCGTACGACGTGTTGAAGATGAACTGCCCGTCGACCCGGACACGCAAGTCGCGCTCACCCTTGGCGAACTCCCACACGTAGAGCCCGCCCGCCCTGATCTGCCTTTGGTTGATGCAGGTGTGGTGGACCAACGCCTCGGGATGCGCCGGAGCGGGGTGCCGCGCGAAATAGTCCGGCGCGCCGACGGCGACGAGGCGCCAGTCCGGGCCGATGCGGACCGCGATCATATCCTTGTCGACGCTCTCGCCCAGTCGCACGCCCGCATCGAACCGCTCCTCGACGATGTTGCGAAAGCCGTTATCGCTGTTGAGCTCCACCTTGATGTCGGGATAGTCGCGCATCACCGGTCGGAGCTTTGGCCAGACGACGCTTTCGAGCGCATGGTCGGACAGGGTGATCCTGATCGTGCCCGACGGCTTGTCCCGGATTTCCATCAACGCGTCGATGTCGGTCTCGAGGTCATCGATGCGAGGCGCCAGCGCACGAAGCAGGCGTTCGCCGGCCTCGGTCGGTGCCACATTGCGCGTGGTGCGGGTCAGCAGACGCAGGCCCAGCCGGGCCTCCAACTGCTTGATCGTGTGGCTCAAGGTTGGTTGTGAGGTGCCAAGCCTGGCGGCCGCCTTGGTGAAGCTACGTTCCTCCGCCACCGCCATAAACCACAGCATGTCTGTCAAATCTTGACGGTTCATTGGCTCACCTCGTCACCCATCTATATCAGGAACCGATAAGTTCAAGCGGATTACTGTGACTAATCGAGGCAGTGGTCCGGGCCTATGTTTTCGCCTATGCCGAAACACGAACCTCGACCGCCCGATCGCGAAGTGATGACGCCCCATCGGTTCTGGGAGCGCGCGCTGGTCGGCGGTCTCAACGCCCAGTTGGACTGGTTCGCGGTTGCCACGGTGAGGCTCAGCTCGCCCTCGCCCTCGACCTCGCATGAAAGGCCGAGTTTGAAATTGGACGCGGTCCCCCAACCAGCGGTCATCACCGACCCGCCAGGCAGCACGTCCTGGAGCGCGGTGATCTGCATGTCGCTGCTCACCTTCGTGCTGATTGCATCAGAGTTCCTGCCCGTCAGTCTGCTGACGCCGATTGCGGCTGACCTGATGATCACCGAGGGACAAGCCGGACAGGCGATCGCCGTCTCTGGTTTCTTCGCCGTGATCGCCAGCCTCTTTGGCAACTCGCTGCTGTCCAAACTCGACCGCCGGACGGTGGTGGTGCTCTACACGGGCGTACTGGTCCTTTCCGGGTTGGCCGTGACGTTCGCGCCGAACTATCTGGCCTTCATGATCGGTCGCGCCCTGGTGGGCGTTGCGATTGGCGGGTTCTGGTCGTTGTCCACGGCCATACTGGCCCGGCTGTCGACCGCTGCAGACCTTCCCAAAGCCCTCGCCATGCTGCAGGGCGGCACCGCCTTCGCCGCGGTCATCGCCGCTCCACTCGGCAGCTTCCTTGGTGGCCTGATCGGTTGGCGGGGCGCATTCTTCATTGTCGTGCCCATCGGTCTGCTGGGGCTCGTTTGGCAGCTCGCCGTACTTCCCCGCATGGCGCCCGAGCGGCATGTCTCGGTTGCCAGTATGGCCGGCCTGCTGCGGACTCCACTCGTCGCAGTCGGGATGGCCGCGACCACACTCGCCTTCATGGGGCAGTTCTCCCTTTCGACGTATCTGCGCCCCTTCCTCGAAATGGTAACGGGCCTCGATGTGAACGCGCTCTCCCTGGTGCTGCTCGGAGTGGGGCTCGGCGGCCTGATGGGAACGATCGGCGTCGGCTTCGTGCTCAAATCACATCTCAAAGCCGCACTGATCGTCCTGCCGTCCGTCCTCGCGGTCCTCGCACTCCTCCTGATCGTCCTCGGCCACTCCGCCATCGCCACCGCGGCGATACTGGTGCTGTGGGGGCTATTCACGACGCCCATTCCCGTTGCGTGGGGCACCTGGATGACGCGGGTCATTCCGCGTGACCTTGAAGCGGGTGGCGGCCTGCAGGTCGCCCTCGTCCAGGTGGCGATCACCCTGGGTGCCTTCTCCGGCGGGCTGCTGTTCGATACGGCAGGCTGGTGGAGTTCCTTCCTCCTCGCGGCCCTGCTTCTGGCAGTCGCCGCCGCCCTTGCGGCCAAGGCCGCTTCCTATCCCCAACTCAGCAATATCAGAGGCTCACTATGATCAAAGACAAAGTCGTGATTATCACCGGCGCATCGTCCGGTATCGGCGAGGCGACAGCGAAACTGCTGGCTCGCCACGGCGCGAACATCGTTCTAGGAGCACGGCGCGACGACAGGCTCAAGCAGATCGTCGCCGAGATCGAAAGCGCTGGCGGCCGTGCCGTCTACCAGCAGCTTGATGTGACCAGCCAGGCCGACAACGAGGCCATCGTGAAACTTGCCACCGACACCTTTGGCCGCGTCGACGTCATCTTCCTCAATGCCGGCCTCATGCCCAACTCGTCGCTGTCGGCACTGAAGATCGATGACTGGCATCAGATGGTCGACGTGAACATCAAGGGCGTGCTGAACGGCGTGGCGTCGGTGCTGCCGGCGTTCATCGCGCAGAAGTCCGGCCACGTCATCGCCAACTCGTCGGTGGCGGGCCTCAAGGCCTATCCCGGTGGCGCCGTCTATGGCGGCACCAAATGGTTCGTGCGCGATTTCATGGAAGTGCTGCGGATGGAATCCGCCATGGAGGGCACCAACATTCGGACCGCCACGATCTATCCCGCCGCGATCAATACCGAGCTGCTCGACACGATCAGCGACAAGGGCACATCGGACGCGATGCGCGGGCTCTACAAGAAATACGGCATCGCCCCCGAGCGGATTGCCAGTGTCGTCAGCTTCGCCATCGACCAACCCGACGACACGACAATCAACGAGGTCACCGTCGGTCCGGCCAATCAACCCTGGTGATCGAGATGAAGAGCCAGACTGGGATGACGGCCATCACGCGCCGTGCTTTGCTGACCGGAATGCTGGCTGCGCCGCTGCTGTCACGGGTGAGCTTTGGCCAAGAGGAGCAACAGGGAGCTGCGCCCATGCGAGTGCGCATTACGTTCGGAGACGAGGACTTCACCGCAACGCTCGAAGATCACGCCTCGGCGCAAAAGTTCGCCGCGATGCTCCCGCTCGACCTGACGATCTCGGATTATTCCAGCAACGAGAAGATTGCCTATCTGCCGCACAAGCTCACGGAGCTGGTGCGCGGGCCTTTCCCGAACGCCTTGCCGGGCGATCTTTGCTACTTCGTGCCGTGGGGTAACCTCGCCCTCTTCCATGGCAGCTACGAAAGCACGCGTGATCTGGTTCGGCTCGGCCGACTGGATGCAGGCGTGACACCATTGCTGACCCGCGGCGAGTTCCCGGCGCGCATCGAGCCCGTTTGAGCCAGGACGTCAGGTCGATGTCGGCGCAAGGTGCGGCCCGCGATACCAGATGCCGTCGACGAAGAGCTGGAACGCCGCCGAGTGCCGCCGGCTCGGATAATAGAGGTGGTAACCTTCGAAGGTCGGCATCCAGTCGCGCAAAACCTGTACCAGACCGCCCGCCTTTAGCTGCTCGCCGACCATATCCTCGGGCACGCATGCAATGCCGTGCCCGGCGAGTGCGGCGGCAAGCACATGTGCCGAGCCGTTGAACGCCAGTTGACCGTCGACACGCGCGTTGAGTCGCCGTCCGTTCTTCTCGAACTCCCAGGCATAAAACCCGCCATAGATGACGAGGCGGAGATTGATGCAATTGTGCCCCGTCAGGTCGTTCGGCGTCAGCGGAACCGGCTGGTTCTGCAGATAGCGCGGCGAAGCCACCACCGCCATCCGCCAGTCCGGCGCAATGCGCGTGGCGATCATGTCATTGGCGACCTGCTCGCCGAGCCGGACGCCGGCATCGTAACCGCGCTCAACAATATCGATGAGGCCGTTCTCGACATCGACCTCCACCTTGATGTCGGGATACTGCATCGCGAACCGGTCGATGAATGGCCACAGCACGGTGCGCAGCACGTGCTCACTGGCGTTGATCCGGATCGTGCCGGCCGGCCGGTCGCGGAAGGCGACGAGGGCGTCGAGTTCGGCTTCGATCTCCGCCAGACGCGGCGCGAGACTGACGAGCAGCCGTTTTCCAGCATCTGTCGGGGTTACGCTGCGCGTCGTGCGTGTCAGCAGCCTGACCCCGAGGCGGTCCTCGAGCTGACTGATCGTGCGGCTCAGCGACGACTGCGACACCCCCAATTGTGCCGCGGCCGCGGTGAAACTGCGCTCCTTGGCCACCGCCAGGAAAGCCGTCAAATCGTCGAGGTTCCCGCGCATTACTGCACTTTCTGCATAAGTTCATGCCGATTACCCCATCTAATCACAATCATGCGCCACGCATAGGTTGAGGGTCACCTGCAGCGGAGATCTATCGATGGCCATCGCATCCCTCACCCTCAACAACGGCGTCACCATGCCGGCGATCGGCTTCGGCGTGTTTCAGACGCCGCTCGCCGAAACCGCCGAGGCCGTCGCCGAAGCGCTCCGCGTCGGCTACCGGCACATCGACACCGCCGCCTCCTACGGCAACGAACGCGGCGTCGGCGACGCGCTGCGCCAATCCGGCCTCTCCCGCGGCGAAGTGTTCGTCGAAACCAAGATCTGGGTCTCCGACTACGGCTATGACGAGACCCTGCACGGCTACGAGAAAAGCGCACGCAAGCTCGGCGTCGAATACATCGACCTGCTGATCCTGCATCAGGCGATCCCCTCGGCGTTCGACCGCACGATCGGCGCCTATCGCGCGCTCGAAAAGCTCCTCGTCGACGGCAAGCTCCGCGCCATCGGCGTCAGCAACTTCATGCCGCATCACCTCGACAGGCTGCTGGCGGAGACGGACATCGTCCCGGCCGTCAACCAGATCGAGCTGCATCCCTACTTTCAACAAAAGGGCCTGCAGGCAGCAAACCAGCGCCTCGGCATCCTGACCCAGGCCTGGGCCCCGATCGGCGGCATTACCTTCTACCGGCCGGGATACCCCAAGAGCACGCTCGAAGATCCCGTCATCGTCGGGATTGCTGCAAGGCACGGCAAGTCGGCGGCGCAAGTGATCCTGCGCTGGGGTGTGCAGCAGGGCCGCTCGGTCATTCCCAAGTCCGTCCGCCCCGAGCGGATCGCCGAAAATTTCGCCATCTTCGACTTCGAGCTGACGCCCGACGACATGGCCGCCATCGATGCCCTCGCCGGAGCTCTGCGCGGCGGTCCGGATCCCGACAACATCACGCTCGACACGTTCAAGCGCGACATCCCCGAAGCCTGACGGCACGCAAGGAGAACAACATGGAAAAGCGCAAACTGGGCAGCAGCGGCCTTGAGGTCTCGGCCATCGGCCTTGGCTGCATGGGCATCAACTTCCACCGCGGCACCGACATGGAGCGCAGCGACGCCATCGCTCTCCTGCGTGGTGCCTTCGATCGCGGCGTGACCTTCTTCGATACGGCGGAGGCCTATGGCCCGTTCAGCAACGAAGAGATCGTCGGGGAAGCACTGGCTCCCCTCCGCGACAAGGTGGTGATCGCCACCAAGTTCGGCTTCAAGGACGGCAAGCCCGGCGCCGGCCTCGACAGCCGCCCCGAACGCATCCGGCAGGTTGCCGAGCAGTCGCTCAAGCGGCTGCGGACCGATCGCATCGATTTGTTCTACCAGCACCGGGTCGATCCGGCCGTGCCGATGGAAGATGTCGCCGGAACCGTCCGGCAGCTGATCGCCGAAGGCAAGGTGCGCACTTTCGGCCTGTCGGAAGCCGGCGAGGCGTCCATCCGCAAAGCGCATGCCGTGCAGCCGGTGACGGCGCTGCAGAGCGAGTACTCGCTGTTCTGGCGCAACGCTGAGAACGATGTTCTACCTGTGCTTGAGGAACTCGGCATCGGATTTGTGCCGTTTAGTCCGCTCGGGCGCGGCTTCCTCACCGGCGCCATCAGCGACAAGACGCAGTTCGCCGACGACGACCACCGCAACAACAACCCCTATCTGTCCGAAGAGAACCGTCGCGCCAACCAGCCGGTCGTCGACGCCGTGCGCCGCATCGCCGCGGAAAAGGGCGCGACACCCGCTCAGATCGCGCTGGCCTGGCTGGTGCGCCGCAAGCCCTGGATCGTCCCGATCCCCGGCACGACCAAGCTCTCGCGTGTCGATGAAAACATCGGCGCCCTCGACGTGCGGCTCACCCCCGCCGACATCGCCGCGATGGACGAGACCTTCGCCAGCATCGAAGTCCACGGCCATCGCTACGCGGCGGCCACCCAGGCCCAGGTGGACAAGCGCTAGGCGGTCAGCTCTGCCGTCGTCACCAGTCGCGCGCCCGCGCCGGCGAACATCGCATTGTGCTCCGCGATGATCCCCGGCGCCGTCGCCCGGCCGCCGGTGCTGTGCGCATCCGACACCACGGTCACCTTGAGCCCGTGGACCATGGCGCCTTGCACCGTCGACTTCACGCAATGGTTGGTCGCGGCGCCGATGACGATCACCTCGTCGGCGCCCTGCCCCGCCACCCAGTCGCGCAGCTCGGCGCTGCTGAACGCATTCTCGACGGACTTACCGAATGTCGGCTCATCCTCCGCCTGGCCGAGCGCGGGCCAGACGAACCATCCGGGCTTCCCCGGCTCGAGCTGATCGCCCGGCGGAGAATTCTGCTGGATGAACGCCACCTCGTGCCCGGTCGTCCTTGCCCAAGAGAGAATCTGCTTCACCCGCAACACCAGCCCGTCCGCGTCATGCAGCGGCGGCGCGACGACACCGTCGAACATGCCGGTCTGGAGGTCGATCACGAGTACGGGGGCGTTCGCGTTCATCTCATCCTCGTGGTGCCGCAGCGCGCTTCAAACGGTCGTTGATCGCCTCACCCAAGCCGGAATGCGGGATCGGCGCAACTGCGATCCGCGCCGCCCGGGCATCGAGCTCATGCAGCATCGCAAACAGATTCCTCGCGGCCTCGTGCAGATCGCCGCCCGGCGACAGGTTGAGCGTCCCCTCGCCCGCCCCGAACGCCAGATAAACCTCGCCCGCTTCTGCCCGCTTCGCATCGAGCCGCAGCGCCGCGTTCGGCGCGTGATGGCTCGCCAGCATCCCCGGCGCTGCGACCGCCGAGCCCTCGGCCGCAATCGCCACCGGCCGGCCGATGGCGCGCTCGATCTCCTCACGCGCCAGCGCACCCGCCCGAAGCTGCGTCACCGTCTCGCCATCGACGGCAATGATCGTCGACTCCACCCCCGACTGACACGGCCCGCCATCAAGCACCGGCACGGTGCCGTTGAACGCCCGCAACACCTGCTCGGCCGTCGTCGGCGACAGTTTTCCCGATGGATTGGCCGACGGCGCCGCCAGCGGCACGCCCGCCGCGCGGATCAGGTCCAGCGCCAGCGGATGGTTCGGCACGCGCACCCCGACCGTGTCGAGCCCGGCCGTCACGATATCGCTCAGTCCCGCCTCCGCCCGCCGCGGCAGCACCAGCGTCAGCGGACCCGGCCAGAACTGCGCCAACCGCTCCGCCAGCGGCGGAAACTCGACGTAGCGCCGCGCCATGTCGAGATCGGTCACATGCACGATCAGCGGATTGAACCGAGGGCGTCCCTTGGTGTCATAGATCTTGAGCACCGCGTCCGAGTTCGTCGCGTCGGCGCCGAGGCCGTAAACCGTCTCGGTGGGGAACGCGACGACGCCGCCCGCCCGCAGCGTTGCGGCAAAGCCTGCGATATCTTGCCTGTGCGGAACGCGGTCGGCCATGCGGCGCTGTTTGACAAGGGGCCCGGTGCCCGTCAAGGAATCCCTGATATGGCCACCTTGCTCGTCAGCCAGCCGAACTACGAAAGCCACCGGACGCCCGCGGGGCATCCCGAGCGCGCCGATCGCATTCGCACGGTCGACGAAGCACTGGCGTCCGAGCATTTTCCCGCGCTGATCCGGCGGGAGGCGCCCTCCGGCGACCTCACCCTCGCCGATCTGGTGCACGCGCCCGGCTACCTCCAGGCGCTGGCGCAGGCCCGTCCGGCCGAAGGCATCGCGCAGATCGACGAGGACACGTTCATCTCGTCCACCTCGCTCGACGCCATCGGCACCGCGCTCGGCGCCGGCCTCGCGGCGATCGATGCGGTGGTGCTAGGCGAGGTCGAAAACGCCTTCTGCGCCGTCCGCCCGCCCGGCCACCATGCCGAGCGCGAGCGGCCGATGGGGTTTTGCCTCATCAACACCATCGCCATCGTCGCCCGCGAGGCGCAGCGCAAATACGGCGCCGAACGCGTCGCCATCGTCGATTTCGACGTCCACCACGGCAACGGCACGCAGGACATCTTCTACAACGACCCCACGGTCATGTACGCCTCGACCCACCAGATGCCGCTGTTTCCCGGCACCGGTGCAGCCGGCGAAACCGGCGTTGGCAACATCTGCAACGTGCCGCTCGCCGCCCGGTCCGGCAAAGACGAAATGTTGGCCGCCTACGAGGGCAAAATCCTTCCTACATTGACCGCCTTTCGGCCGGATATGCTCCTCATCTCGGCTGGTTTCGACGCCGATTACCGCGATCCCCTCGCCCAGTTGAACTGGCATCCCGAGGACTTCGCCTGGCTCACGCTGCGCCTCCGCGAGGTGGCCCACCGGTGCTGCGGCGGGCGCATTGTCTCGATGCTCGAAGGCGGCTATGACCGACAGGGACTGGCGACGGGAGTCGCCGCCCATGTCACTGCATTGATGAGCTGATTTTGTCCGACCTCGCCACCGACGACGTAAAGACCATGACCTTCGAGGCCGCCCTCGCGGAGCTCGAAAGCATCGTCGCGCGCCTCGAAGGCGGCAAGGCGCCGCTCGCCGAATCGATCGCCATCTACGAGCGCGGCGAAGCCCTCAAATCGCACTGCGAGAGCCTGCTCAAAGCCGCCGAAGCGCGGATCGAAAAAATTACCCTCCGCAACGGCAAGCCCGTCGGCACCGAGCCGCTCGACCCCTGAGCTGTCAGACATGTCCGAGCGCATCCGCCTCGACCTTGCCCTTGAGCAGCGCGGCCTGGTGCAAAGCCGTGCCCGCGCCCGCGACGCAATCCTCCGCGGCACGGTCACGGTGAATGGCGTTGCCGCGGCTAAACCCAGCCAGATGGTCGGCGACGACGACCGCGTCGACCTCAATGACCCGGCCGGCCGCTACGTCTCGCGGGCGGCGCTAAAACTGATCGCCGGCCTCGATGCCGGTGCCATCGACGTCGCCGGCAAGATCTGCCTCGATGTCGGCGCTTCGACCGGCGGCTTCACCCAGGTGCTGGTCGAGCGTGGCGCCGCCAAGGTTTACGCCATCGACGTCGGCCGCGACCAACTTCATGGAGAGATTCAAGCGCTCTAGAATGTCGAGTCGCTGGAGGGACTTAACGCCAGGGACCTCACACCAGGAATCATCCCGGATTCCATCGATCTGCTGGTCTGCGATGTGAGCTTTGTGTCGGTCACGAAAGTCCTCGCCGCACCGCTCGCGCTCTGCCGCCCCGGCGCCGACGCCGTGATCCTGATCAAGCCGCAGTTCGAAGTCGGCCGCGACAATGTAGGCAAAGGCGGCATCGTCACCGACGCCTCGGCGATCGCACGAGCGGCAGAGGACGTGACCGCCTTCATGACCCGGCAAGGCTGGGCGCATCGCCACTCCCTGCCGTCCCCGATCACAGGTGGCGACGGCAACAAGGAAATCGTGGCGCTCTTCCGTCGCGGCTGATATATCGTCACTCAACGATTGAAGCCGCCATAGCGGCGCCAGCCTCCCCGGCCGGTTTCGCGATCGTCCCAAACAACATATCAGATCAGCAGGTATCACCATGGAATATCGCCGCTTGGGCAAGTCCGGCCTTCGAGTCTCCGAATTCTCCTTCGGCGCCTGGGTCACCTTCGGCAAACAGGTCGGCGAAGACGACGCCGCCTCGATCATGGGCGCCGCCTACGACAACGGCATCAACTTCTTCGACAATGCCGAAGGCTACGAGTCCGGCAACGCCGAGCTCGTGATGGGCGAGGCCCTCAAGAAGCTCAACTGGAGCCGCGACACCTACATGGTGTCGTCAAAGGTGTTCTGGGGCGGCAGCAAGCCGACGCAGCGCGGCCTTTCCGCCAAGCACGTCACCGATGGCGCGCATCAGGCCCTGAAGCGCCTCCAGGTCGACTATCTCGACCTCTATTTCTGCCACCGCCCCGACATCGCAACGCCGATCGAAGAGACCGTGCGGGCGATGCACAACCTCATCGTCCAGGGCAAGGTCATCTACTGGGGCACCTCCGAGTGGACCGCCCAGCAGTTGACCGAAGCCCACTCGGTCGCCCGCCGCGAGCACCTGACGCCGCCGACCATGGAGCAGCCGGAATACAACATGTTCCGCCGCCAGAACGTCGAGGTCGAGTATCTGCCGATCTACGAGCTTGGCCTCGGCACCACCATCTGGTCGCCGCTCGCTTCGGGCTTCCTCACCGGCAAGTACAATGACGGCATTCCCGCTGACAGCCGCGTCAACCTGCCCGGCTATGAGTGGCTGAAGAAGTCGCTCGAATCCGCCGAAGGCAAGGCCAAGATCGAGACGGTGAAGAAGCTCGCGGTTCTCGCCAAGGACGTCGGCCTGCCGGTCCACCACATGGCCCTGCTCTGGTGCAACGCCAACAAGAACGTCTCGACCGTTATCCTCGGCGCCAGCAAGAAGAGCCAGCTCGTCGACAACCTCAAGGCGCTCGACAGCAAGGCCAAGATGACACCGGACGTGATGGCCCAGATCGAGGAGATCCTCGGCAACAAGCCCGAAGCGCCGCGCGCCTTCGCGCTCGAATAACCACGACTAGGGCGCAGTCTCCGGACTGCGCTCGCCTTTGCGCATGATCGCCGCGAACCACGCCCTAAACGGATGCGCCAACTGCCGCGGGACGTTGTCGCCGATGTCCTGCGCAATGCCCAGTTCCACATCGCATGGCCCCGGCAGCGCGAAGGTGCCGAACACACGATCGAAGATCGAAAACACCGTCGCGAAGTTCGTGCCGGCGTATTTGTAGTCCTTGGCGTGATGCCAGCGGTGCATCGCCGGTGACACGAGGACTTTGCCGAACGGGCCATAGGTCCACGGCAGATCGGCGTGGATGAAGTAGCCGTAATAGTTGCGCACGAGGCTGTTGGCGATCACCGCCCAGGCCGGCAACCCCATCGCCATCAGAAACACCGAGTCGATGATCGTCGTGGTGATCCGATTGATTGGATGGAAGCGGTTGAGGGTGAGCCAGGTCATCTCCTCGTCGCTGTGGTGAATGGCATGCGTCGGCCACAGCCATTTGGTGTGCTCAAGCCGATGCCGCCAATAGCCGATGAAATCGCCGAGGAACACCGCCATGAACAGCGTGGGGTAAGTCCCGATCGCAAGCCACCAACCGGCTGGTACGAGGATGAGCCCGGCGCCCTGCATCGCGATCGCGATGCCAATTGTCACGAGCCCAAGGATCGGCGCCACGAACAGCGCATCGAGGAAGTAGAACGCGAGATTAATGCGGACCTCATGTGCCGCCCGCCTCGCCGCGCCCAACGCCTCGCGCCGCTTGACGAGCAGCGCCAGCGCGACAAAGAACACCGTCGGAATGAGCAGCACCAGCACGGCGTCCGCCAGCGTGATCCACGCAAATTGGCCAAAGGCGAAAAGCGAATCGAGCATGCGGCAAGCCTAGGCCCGCCAGCTTTAGCGAATTGTTAACCCGAGACATGGGCCCGCCCCACCACCTCCGGATGCGCCAGACTGCGCCGCCTTGAGTGGAGCCCATCCCTCCCATCGGGGAGGGGGACCATGCGTAGCGTGGTGGGTGGGGGCTACCC
>JBKJTB010000158.1:0-5612 GCA_046594305.1 Devosia sp.
GCTGCGTCACCAGCGTCGACAGCCCCGTGCCCGGATCGTAGGCGGGCACGCGGCGGAACCCGGAATCGACAACGATGCGGATGCCCTCGATGGTCAGCGAGGTTTCAGCGATCGAGGTCGCGAGCACGATCTTGCGGCGGCCCGCGAGCGCCGGTGAGATGGCGCGGTCCTGTTCTACTGCATCGAGCTGCCCGTAGAGCGGCGCGACGTCGACATTGGCTGGAACGCTGTTCGCCAGCCGCTCGGCGGTGCGGGAGATCTCCGCCTGTCCCGGCAGGAAAGCCAGCACCGAGCCCTCTTCTTCACGCAAGGCACTGAGGATCGCGGCCGCCATCTGATCCTCGAGCCGCCGCAGCGGATCGGGCGCGATGTAACGCGTCGCGACCGGGAAGGCCCGGCCCGCGCTCTCGATCACCGGCGCATCGCCGAGCAGCGTCGCAACGCGCGCCCCGTCGATCGTCGCCGACATCACCAGCAGCCGCAGATCGGGCCGCAGCGCCGTCGCGTCGAGCGCCAGTGCCAGGCCGAGATCGGCATCGAGGCTCCGCTCGTGGAACTCGTCGAAGATCACGGCTGCAACGCCGTTCAGCTCCGGATCATCGAGGATCATGCGCGTGAACACGCCCTCGGTCACCACCTCGACCCGCGTGGCTTTCGTCACCTTCGTGTCGAGCCGCACGCGGTAGCCAATTGTGCCGCCGACGTCCTCGCCGATCGAGCGCGCCATGAAACTGGCGGCGGCCCGCGCCGCCAGCCGTCGCGGTTCCAGCATGATGATGCGACGATTGCCACGCCAGGTCGCATCGAGCAGCGCCAGCGGCACACGCGTGGTCTTGCCGGCGCCCGGCGGCGCGACGAGCACGGCACGCGGGCCGCGCTCGAGCGCCTCGCGCAGCGCAGGCAGGACGGCATCGATGGGGAGCGGCGTCATTGCCGCTGTCTTGGCCGCAAATGCGGCCCGCCACAAGGGCTCGATTACTGCAGCTGCGGGCGCTTGAGGAAGCTGCTGCGATCGGCGGACTTGACGCGCAGCCAAGATTCGCGGCCGTCGCGGACGATGCGCATCGGCACTTCCGCGCCCGCTTCGCCGATGGTCCACACCTTGCGGTAGAAATCGGCGAGACTGTCGACTTCGGCATCGCGCACATCGGAGATGATATCGCCGCGCTGCAGCCCGGCCCGATCGGCCGGTCCGCCATCGGAGACGCTCATCACCACGACTTCGCCATTGCTCTCGGCCGAGAACACGCCGAGCCAGGGGCGCGGCGGCTTGTTGGTATGGCCGCGCTTCAGGAGATCGTCGAGGATCGGCGGCAACAGACTGATGGGGACCACCATGTTGATGTCGTTGACCTTGCCGCCCTGCATCATCTGCAGCCGCAGCGAGCCGATGCCCAGAAGCTTGCCGTCAGTATCGAGCAACGCCGCGCCGCCCCACGAGGGATGCGCCGGAGCAATAAAGATCGCCTCGTCGAGCAGATATTCCCAGTAGCCAGCGAACTCCTGCTTGCCGACGATCGCCGCTTTCACCGACTGGCCCGCGCCATCGGCAAACAGCACCGTGTCGCCGAGCTTTGTCTGCGTCGAGTCGCCCAGTTCCAGCGCCGGCAGGTTGAGATCGCCCAGCGCCTGCACGAGGCCGAAGCCGGTTTCCATATCGAAGGCGAGCGGATGCGCCGCGACGACGCGGTTGTCGTGCGTCGTCAGCCACACCTCCTCCGCCTCGGTGATGAGGTAGCCGATGGTGAGCACCAACCCGTTGTCGCCGATGACCACGCCAGAGCCCTCGCGCAGGGTGCCGAGGCCAGAGGCGGTGAAGGCATCTTCGGGGATATGAGCGCGAACCGCCACGATGGACGGCAATGTGGTGTCGATTTCCATGGTCTGGTCCTGAACTGGCAGGTGGGCGCGCTGCACGGCGCGTTCCGGCAAGATAAGAAGCGGCGCGGGCTGCTGCAAGCACCCCGCGCCGTTCAACGGTTCACAATCGAGGTGGCGACGAGCGCCAGGCTCAGTCCTTGGCGCGCTCGACGTACGACCCATCTTCGGTCATCACCACGACGCGGGTGCCGACGCCGATGTGGGGCGGGACCATGGTCTTGGCGCCGTTCGACAGGATCGCGGTCTTGAACGAGGACGAGGCGGTCTGGCCCTTCACCACCGGTTCGGTTTCGGTGATTTCGAGGGTGACGCGGGCGGGAAGTTCGATGCCGACAGCGATGCCCTCGAAGGTCTTGATGAAGACCTTCATGCCGTCCTGCAGGAACACCTTCTGGTCGCCGATGACGTCCTCGTTGACCGCGAGCTGCTCGAAATTGGTCGGCTCCATGAAGTGGTAGCCTTCGCCGTCATTGTAGAGGAACTGGTACTCCCGCTCGTCGACATCGGCCTTTTCGACCATTTCGACGGTCCGCCAGCGGCCGACCACCTTTACGCCATCCGACATGCGCCGCATGTTGACGTTGGTGATCGAGTTGCCCTTGCCGGGGTGGACATTCTCGGCCGTAAGCACGATGTGGAGGTTCCCGTCCTGCTCGACGACATGACCTTTGCGCAGGGACGAGGCGATAACCTTGACCATTATTTCTTCCTTGTGACGGCGCCGGAGGGGGCCTAGACAGCGGCCGAAACCTCACCGGTCCGGCAGATTTCGCGTTTCGGCGCCGCCGATACCGCAAAATCGGCAAAACCGCCAGTCCCGAGCACTAAATGCCCGATACGCCCGCCTCTCCGCCCGCCTCGCCATGGTGGACGCCGCATGTCCACGCCGACCGGCGGCCGATCCTGTTGGCCCGCAACCGCATCGAGGCGGCGATCCGGAGCTACCTCGCGGCCGAGGACTTTGTGATGGTCGACCCGCCCGGGCTGCAACGCTCGCCCGGCAACGAAACGCACCTCCACGCCTTCGCGACGCAGATGATCGGCGAGGATGGGGCGGAGCGGACGCGCTATCTCCACACCTCGCCAGAATTCTCGATGAAGAAGCTGCTCGCCGCCGGCGAGACGCGGATCGCCAGCCTTGGGCATGTCTGGCGCAACCGCGAGCGGAGCGGACGCCACCATCCGGAGTTCACGATGCTCGAATGGTATCGTGCCGGCGAGGGCTACGAGGCGGTGATGGAGGACTGCGTGCGGATGATCCGCATCGCGGCCGAGACCACCGGGACGACGGCGCTCAGGCATCGCGGGCTTGAGGCCGACCCGTTCGCCGAAGCCGAGCGGACCAGCGTCGCCGACGCCTTCCTCCAGCATGCGGGCATCGATTTGCTGGCGACGATGGACGCCTCCGGCACTACCGACGCCGAGGCGCTGGCGGTGCAGATGCGGGCCGGTGGCATGGTGGTCCCCGACGACATTCACTGGTCGTACCTCTTCACCCTCGTTTTGACCGAGAAGATTGAACCGAAACTGGGTCTAAGCCGGATCACCATTCTCGACCGCTATCCGGCGAGCGAAGCGGCGCTGGCGCGGCGGACGGCGGACGATCCCCGGGTCGCCGAGCGGTTCGAGATTTACGCCTGCGGCGTCGAGCTTGCCAACGGCTTTGGCGAATTGACCGATGCCGATGAGCAGCGCCGGCGGTTCACCATCGAGATGGAAGAAAAGGCCCGGCTCTATGGCGAGCGCTATCCGCTCGACGAGGAGTTTCTCGCGGCGCTGGCGATCATGCCGGAAGCAAGCGGCATCGCGCTGGGCTTCGACCGGCTGGTGATGCTGGCGACGGGGGCGAGCCGGATCGACCAGGTGGTTTGGGTGCCGGTGGCGGAGTAGAGTGGTGCTCTACGCCGCCTGAACCTTCGCCTGCCAATTGGCCACAAATCGTTCGAACTGCGCGGGTGCCAGCGGTTTCGAAAACGCGTAGCCCTGCAGCACGTCGCAGTCGAGTTCCGTCGCAATTCGCGCGTGCTCGTCGGTCTCGACACCCTCGGCGATGACGCCGATGCCCAGTGAATGGCCGATGTCGACAATCGAGGCAATGAGGCGGCGCTGCGCTTCGGATTCACGCACCGGCAGCAGCAGTTGCCGGTCAATCTTGAGGCGGCGCGGCTGCAGCTTCAGCAGGCTCACGATCGAGGCGTAGCCGGTGCCGAAATCGTCGATCTCGATGTCGATGCCCAGCTCGCGCAACTGATCGATGTTGAACGCGACGATGTCGTCGCTCTCGTCGAGATAGATGGATTCGACCAGTTCGAACGAGATCGTGCCTGGTTCGATGTTGAGCTTCTTGAGGCTCTTGATCAGCCCCTCCTCGCGCAGGCGGCGGCCCGACACGTTGACGGAGGCGCGCGGAATGACGAGCCCCTGGGCGCGCCAGATCTGCATCCAGGCGAGCGTCTGCTCGAGGATCATGCGATCGATGGTGGCAACGACGTTGAGCTCTTCGGCGATCGGCAGGAAGGTGTCGGGCGGCACCACGCCGCGGGTCGGGTGCTCCCAGCGCGCCAGCGCCTCGACGCCCGAGATCTTGAGCGTGCGTGCGTCGAATTGCGGCTGGTACCAGCCGATGAACTGGCCTTCCTCGATGCCCTTGAGGATGTCGTCGGCCATCGCCTTGTTCGAGATGATCTCGGCCTGCAAAGCCTCGGTGAAGAATTCGTGGCGATTGCGGCCGCGGCGCTTGGCGCGATAGAGCGCGATGTCGGCGTCGATCAGGAGGCGCTTGTCGTCGACTTTCGGGCCGCGCTGATAGGCAACGCCGATCGACACGCCGCAACGGCAATCATGCCCGTTGTAGGGCATGGGCTTGCGCATATCGTCGACGATGCGCTTGGCGAGCCGCGCCAGGTCGCGGCGGCCATTGCGCAGCGCGCTCAGCACCACGAACTCGTCGCCGCCGATGCGGGCCACGAAATCGTCGGCGCGGACATTTTCGCGCAGCACCTTGGCGGTGTGCACCAGCATGGCGTCGCCTGCGGCGTGCCCGAGCGTGTCGTTGATCTGCTTGAAGCGGTCGAGATCGATATGGAGCAGGGCAAGGCCACCGTCGCTGCCGCAGGCCGCGGCGCGTTCCTGCAGCACGCGGTCGAGATAGCGGCGGTTGGGCAGATGCGTCAGCGCATCATGGAGCGACGTGTGCTCGATGCGCTCGGTCGCCTCGACCAGCTCGACATTGCGCGCTTCGGTCAGCGCCATGGCGCGCTCCAGCGCCTGCTTGGTCGCGACGTCCGCCGACACGTCCCAGTTGACGCCGACGACGCGCGATGAGCCGTCGGTTTCGCGGAAGCAGGTGCCGATGGCGCGAATGACGCGCTCGGTCCCACCCGCCGCGCGGACGCGGAATTCGGAGTGATAGCGGCCCCGAGCGCGCACGGCCTCGGTAAACTCGTTCTGGGCACGCGCCACGTCGTCGGGGTGCAGCGCCGTCTTCCAATGCTGGTAGTTGCGCGGCTTGCCGTCCATGGGCTGGCCGTAGAGGTCGTTCATGCGGTCGTCCCAGACCAGCGTGTCGGTGTCGATGTTGTATTCGAACACGCCGACCTCGGAGGTATCGAGCGCCAGGCCGAGGCGCCGCGACAGCACGTCGAGCTGGTGCTCGCGGTCGCGCAGCGTGCGGATGTTGCGCTGGCGTTCGCCGATCAGGAAGCGGGCGACGAACAGCGGAACGAGCACGA